>JAITXH010000143.1 GCA_031284845.1 Puniceicoccales bacterium
CAGCGGGGTCTATCTGGATGTGGCTGAGCCAGCAGTTACGCACTCCCCACGGGGCCTCGGGCATGAAGGAGACTCCGGGGATATCGCCCAGCGCCTCCCGGTAGAATGCTTCATTGGCACGCCGGGCGGCGACGCGCTCCTTGATCACGCTCAACTGGCCGCGCCCGATGGCGGCGAGCACATTGCTCAGGCGGTAGTTATAGCCGTAGGTGGAGTGCTGATAGTGTGGCGCGGGGTCGCGGGCCTGAGTGGCCAGAAAGCGTGCCCGGGTGATCCATTGTTCGTCATCGGAGATCAACATGCCGCCGCCGGATGTGGTGATGATTTTATTGCCGTTGAAGGAAAAGACGGCCAAACGGCCCTGACGCCCCGCGGCTTGCCCTTTGTAAGTGGCACCAAGCGCCTCGGCAGCATCCTGAATGAGCGGCACGCCGTATTCGGAGCAAATGGCGTTGAGCGCATCGTAGTCGGCGCACTGCCCGAGCAGATCCACGGCGATAACGGCTTTGGGCAAGTGCCCGTTCTTTTTGCCGTCGGCAAGTGCCTGTGCAACAAGCGCAGGATCGAGATTCCAGCTCGTCGTCTCGCTATCCACAAACACTGGATGCGCCCCTTGGTAAAGGATCGGGTTGGCGGTGGCGGCAAAGGTCAACGACGAGCAGACGACGGCGTCCCCCGGCCCTATTTCCAGCAGGCGCAAGGCCAGATGCACTCCTGCTGTGCCCGAAGAGAGTGCGCAGGCGGCGTTTGCTCCGGTGAACTTGCAAACTTCCCGTTCAAAGGCATCAACATGCGGCCCCAATGGCGCGATCCAATTGGAAACAAAAGCCTCCCGGACCAGTTCAAATTCGTTTCCGTTTAAGTGTGGCGGAGAAAGAAAAATGCGTTGGGACATGGTGTTAGAAGAAAATGCGGAATGCAGAGAAAGGAAGGCGACATTTGTGGCGCTTGACTGAGTGTCAAGCGTGGAAACGCAGCATCTTTCTTTTCCGCTGCACCACTAAACGTTTGAAAAAACACCCTTTATTGTGAACACATGCTGGCGCGATGCGCATCCTCATCTTCCAAGACATCCTCAGATCCGGTGGCACTGAACGCCAGTCGGTGTTGCTCGCAAACGAGTTGGCAGAGGCAGGGCACACCGTGACACTGCTCACGATACGCCCCGGCGGGAAACTCCGGGACACCGTCGCACGCAATGTCAACTTGCGCACGCTGCAACCTTTTGACACCGGGCTAGACTGGTTTGCGCCGGGCCTGGCGGTGAGCATCGAGGAAGAGGCACCCAGTGTCGTGTTGTGCATGGGGCGCATGGCAAATTGCTACGCCGGGCGCATCCAGAGACGCAATCCGGACGCAGTTGTAGTCAGCACCATGCGCACCGGAAAGCCACTCCCCCTGCTTTTCCGCCAAAGCCTGCAAGTCACCCGGCATGTCGTCGCCAACAGCCTCGAAGCCGCCCAAATCCTGAAAGACCAATACGCAGCCCCCCCGGAGAAGATAACGGTCATCCACAACGCGCTCGTATTCCCACCGGAAAACTTCAAACGCACCGCAAAACGAAGTGATGAAGCACTGGCCTTGCGCAGAAAATTCGGCGCGGGCGCGGCTACAGCGGTGCTGCTCAACGTGGCAATGTTCCGCCCGGAGAAAAACCACCGCGAGCTGGTGGAGATCGCCACACGCCTGCCACGCGGGGCGGACTGGCAACTCTGGCTCGCCGGCGACGGCCCGACGCACACCGCTTGCGCACACTTGATCGCCGAGCGCAACCTGGAGGCCAAAGTGAAATTGACCGGCTTCTTCCCCGATCCGCGCCTCCTCTACCGCGCAGCGGACATCGCCGTGATGGCTTCGTCCAGCGAATCGCTTTCTAACTTCCTCATCGAGGCCCACGCCCATGGCCTCCCCTCCGTGGCTTACGCCGTCACGGGCGGTGCCGAGTGTGGTGCCGCACTCGTAGAACCGGGCGACAGGCACCAGTTCATAGATACACTAAGCCCGCTCCTGTTCAATGAGACCCGCCGCGCAGCAGCAGCAGCCGAGGCGGTGGAGCATGTGGCGCGGTTTTTCCCGAAAGGCGGCAGTACCGGCATCTATCTGAACCTGTTCAAGCAACTGACGGAAAAAAACGAGTGAACTCCGCCGCCGCCTTGGAATTGGCCTGCTTTGCCGCACATTTTACGAGTGGGAGCACACGCGCTTTGTGCGCATGAAAGGCCGCCCCTTCCCGCCCCGCTTTTCCCGGCGCATCCGCAAAAACCGCTTGTCCACCGCCGCTGCTCTGCCACAATCCCTTCCTTATGCGTTATTTTCTTTCAACATTCTCCCTGTTCGCATTCGTATTGACCGCATGTGAACCGACCATTCCGGAAACCTATGTTTACGGCGGAGTGCTCTCTGCCCAGCACCCAGTCACGGTAAAAGAAGCCTACAGCCCGAGCGGGAAACGGAATCAACTCTCCCTCTTTCTCGCTTATCTGGATGTGGACGGAGACAAAAAGTTCGATCTCCAAGTGGATTTAAAAAATGGAGAAATAGAGGCCCTCAGCGATTTGCAAAATCTGAAGCGCCTGACCACCTGGGCTGCCGAACAAAGCGAACGTCCCTCGGGCATGGCCGCCCCGGAAGCCCTGATCGGTATTTACGAAGCCACGCGCCTGCTCCCCCTCGACGACACTCTGGACAAACTTTACTCCCCCCAAACCACGAAGACGCAGGCCTGGCAACTGGCCATGCGCCTGCGCGGAGCCAAAGGCGACCTGCTCACCCAATCCATCTCCCGCGCCGGTGCCGCACTGGCAGGCGAGAGATTCCCCGAGCAATCCGCCTTCCTCCTCGCTGGACTCGGCGAAGACGGCGCACGCGAACTGCTCAAGGTCCTGCAGCAAACAAACAAGGTCGCCGTGGCCGAAAAAGCCGCCTTTGCCCTTTATTCAGGCAACTTCAACGCCGCCCCCTTGCTGCCCGATTTGATCGCCGCACTCGAAAAAGAAACCGCCAACGAAAAGCAGTCAAACACCGCCGTGCCGCGTCACCTCTTCCTGGCGATTGAAAGCGCGACCCTGCGCAATCCCGCAAAAATGCGTCCCCATATGCAACGCCTGAGCACACTCGCTAAAAACCGCGACGACTGGTTCAACGCGCAGGTGAAAAAAATCTGGAACATCGTGATAGACTGGGAAGTCACACCCGGCAGTAACGCTTACATTGACGGCCCGCTTCCCGCCTCCCCGTCGCGGACTTTCCCCTGAGCGCGCGTTTTCGCCGCATCCCCCTCTCGCAGCATTTTACCTCCAAATACACATCTCTCATGAGCAAAAAAATAGGAATCATAGGCGCTGGCGGCATGGTGCGTTACCATGTAGCCGGCTTCAAAAGCGCCGGAGCCGACGTCGTCGCCATAGCCGACCCGAACACCGCCGCTGCGCAAAAAACCGCCGCGCGCGAAGACATCGCCCGCACATTCAACGATGCCGGGGAGATGCTGAAGGCCATCCCCGAGCTGGACGCCGTGTCCATCATCGTGCCAAACCGCTTTCACGCCCCGCTCACCTTGCAGGCGCTCAAGGCCGGCAAGCACGTCTTCTGTGAAAAGCCGCCCGCGCTCACCGCCCGCGAAGCCAAGGCCATGGCGACCGCAGCAGCCGGGGCAAAGCGCACACTGATGTTCAACTTCAACAACCGCGCCCGCCCTGAATCCTTTGCCATCGCCGATATCATCCGCGCCGGCGAAGTGGGCGACATCCAGTCGGCACAGGCCAAATGGATACGCCGCAGCGGTATCCCCGGCTTCGGCGGCTGGTTCACCACCAAAGCGCTCTCCGGCGGCGGCCCCGTGATAGACCTCCTCCACATGCTCGACCTCGCCCTCTTTTTCATGGGCTATCCCGAGCCGGAATGGGCACTGGCCCAAACCTTTGACACCTTCATCAAAGACAAGACCTTCAAAGGCCCGTGGGGCATCCCCGACGGAGTCAAAGGCACCACCGACGTGGAGAGCGCCTGCCACGGCTTCCTCAAATTCAAAACAGGGCAAGTGGTCTCCGTCCAAATGTCCTGGGCCGAAATGATCGCACGCGAAGAAGTCTCTGTAACCTTCCAGGGCACCAAGGCCGGTGGCCTTGTGCGCCGCCTCTTCGGACGCGACGGGCTGGACGATACCGCCGTGGATTCCTGTGAACTCTACACCCATGACCACGGGCGCCCGGCCAATCGCAACATTATCGTCCCCGCAGATTTGACAATGGGGCGCGTGCGTTCCGCGGCAAACTTTGTGGCGACAATTGAAGGCCGTGAAGCTCCACTCAATACCCCCGATCAAGCCGTCACCCTGATGCGCATCATTGACGCACTTTACGCTTCGGCCAAAACGGGCAAGCCCGCCCGCTGCTGAGGTTTTCCACCTCAGCCCGCAAAACCGCACGCCGCCATGACACGGGAACTGATACTTGTAGCACTTATTTTAAGTGCGTCCGTCGTTTTCCTCGTCTGGCGGCTTTGGTGTGGTCTGCGCGGCAAGCCCTCGTGCAATTGCGGCTGTTGCGATAAAGTGAAAAAAGTGCGCCGCCCGAGGTAACTTCACGAGCGGCGCGGAGATGCCTGCCATGCATTCCAGGTCTGGGAGCGCGGACATCCTTGCTCGCGCCTGAAAAATACACTTCAACACTCCGCATGGCACATCGTCTCTTGCTTCTCCTTGTCTGCCCGCTGCTCGCGCTATTCCATACCGCCCATGCGCAAAGTGGAAGCGGCGTCTCGCCGCTTGGCTCTTACATCCCACCCCTCGCCGCGCAAACCCTGTTTGCCATCCAGCTCAATCTCAGCGTCGCCGGAACCCCGCTGCGCATCGCCGGCACCACCTACGCCGACGGACTCGGTACCCACGCTGTTTCCGAAATTCTACTGGATGTCCCCGCCGATGCCGTCGCGCTCTCCGGAGCCGTCGGCGTGGACGACTCCGCGCTCGCCGACAAGAAAGGCAATCCCGGTTCCGTCCGCTTCCGCCTCATCGCTGGAAACTCGATTCTCTGGGAATCCCCGGTGCTGAAAGCCGGCACCCCCGCCCAAGCGTTCAACGTCCCCGTCCCGTCCAGCCGTTACCGTAAAATCTACCTCCAAGCCGACGACGCTGGCGACAATCCTCACAACGACCACGCCGACTGGGTGAACCTGCGCTGGCACCACGGCACCCCCGAGGCCCCGCAACCCGCCCGCATCTTCGACGGTGCCAATTTCGGCCACCAACCCAACGTCCCCGGCGACCAAACCCCCGCCATAAACAAAGCCCTCGACACCCTCCGCCGCGCCCCCGGCTCCACGCTCCGCCTCGCCCCCGGCGATTACCACTTCCACTACAACGCCGCCCTGCGCCGCCACCTCCACATCTCCAACCACGACCAACCCGTCTGGCACCCCGTCGGCATCGCACTCGCCGACTTACGCGACACCACCCTCGACGCCCAAGGCAGTCGCTTTATCTTCCACGGACGCATGTTGCCGGTGATGTTTCTCGACTCCCAAAACGTCGCCCTGCGCAACGTCTCGCTCGACTTCGCCCGCCCCCACCTCTCGCAAGCCACCCTCACGAAAGTCGAGCGCGGCAGCTTCGAGATGACCGTGGATACGCGCCTCTACCCGCATAAAATCGAAAAAGGAAAAC
>JAITXH010000155.1 GCA_031284845.1 Puniceicoccales bacterium
TTGTTCTTCGGCGAGCTGCCGCTGCTCCCTTTGCACAAAAATTCATAGCATTGCTCAAAGCGCGTAAAGATGACCCGCAGTTCAAGCGTCCTGATCCCAAAACGAGTCCCACGCGGAGCAAAGGACAATTCCTCTATTCTCAAAACGAACTGGAGTTGCACATCCAGAAATTAGAACAATTGGCAGGTTCGCTTTGAGCGTTGTAGCGCTTGTTGGCAAAATGTTGAGAGGGCAATGGTGCTGATGATTTTTTTATCCACGAATTTCACGAAGGCTGGCGCAATTACTCTGTCCCAAAAGTTTTTAAACCTCTTGTGAAAATTATATCTGAGTGAGTGACCTGTGATTTCGCTTCCACGAGGTATTTTCTGTCTGCTCCAGCCTTCGTGTCTTCGTGTGAAAAAGAAAGCGTAACTGCCGATTTTGAAGGCAGCTGTGACATTGAATCATTTGCATATGTGGGCATTGGGGGGCCTGCCCGGAAGCGGCGAGACGCCGCTTCTACTCTCATTTTTTGAGGTTCACCGCAGAAAGGATTTTTCACGAACTGCCGGGCGAATTCTCGTGAATATGCCGACCGACCCGCATATCTTGCTCGTAACTTTGTGCCATGCCCGAACCCATGAATCATCATGCGATCCTCGCACTCGGCGGCAATCTCGGCGACCGGGCCGGGTATCTCGCCGCCGCCGCCGCTGCATTGCATCGCCTGCCGGGTATGTGCGTGCTGGCGGCATCCTCGCTTTACGAGACGCGCCCCGTCGGATTCACAGCACAACCCGACTTCCTCAACGCCGTAGTGCTCGTATCCACTCCACTGGTACCCGAAGCGCTGCTGGGGGCCTGCCAACGCATTGAACACGAACAGGGGCGGGTGCGAGAGAAGGCGAACGGCCCCCGCACTCTGGATATTGACCTGCTTTTTTACGGACGCGAACACCGGCAAACGGCGCAACTGACATTGCCGCATCCGCGCTACGCGGAACGCGCCTTTGTGTGCGTGCCGCTGGGCGAATTGCTGCGCCTGCCGCCCTTGTCCGGCGATGCCGCATGGGATTGGCTGCGCCGGGAACTTGAGGTGCTGCCCGCCTCCGCCCGCGACTCCGGGGACTGCCGCTTGTGGTCGGCATTTTCTTTTTAACATCTGGGGAAAATGAGTAACAATAACACCGAAGAGGAAGACAAAACCGTGTTCCTGCTCCCCCCGGACTTGGAAGAGGGAATAACCGGCCCGGGACACCTGCCGTTGCTCTGGCTGCTGATACCGCTGGTGCTCGTGTTTTCGGTCTGCTTCACCTTTGACTGGCACGCGCCGCGGGTGGGCCTCGCGTTGTTACTCGGCGGCGGCGGTGGCGCACTGGCCATCGCATGGCGGCGTCCGGCGTGGACGCGCCCTTGGGCGGCATGCCACCTCACGGGAAGCGCGGGTCTGGCATTCTTACTCTTTGCCGCACAAGTGCCCACGCTCCCGGACTGGAGCGGGCTGCCGCCGCGCGAAACGGCACTGACCGTGCGCTGGGAACAGGTTTTCGCCGGGCGCCCAAGTGCCAAGACAATCACCGGCATAGCCCGCGTGCTCGAAGCGCCTCCTGAAACGCCGGGACTGGTGGGCAACGACATCTACTGCCAAGTGCGGCTCCCCGTCCCGGAAACGGTGCGCAAGCGCGGGGCGGCGTTCACCGTCTCCGGCGTGCTCGATATGACGCGGCGCCAAATCACCGACGATGATGCCTCCGGGTTCCTGCGCTTCCTCGAAAGACGCCGGGCCACGATGGCGCTCACACGCGGTCGCCTCGGCAAACTCATCGCGGAGCCGGCGGCATTCAGCGCGTGGTGTGCTCGCCAAAGTGTGCGCATCGAAGCCGTGTTGCAACGCGGGCTGGAAGGGCGCCCGGATGAGGCGGGGCTTTACACGGCCATTTTACTGGGCAAGACGGCTCGCATTTCCAAAGAGACGCGGGCGGCGTTTGCGCGCACGGGCACACTGCATCTTTTTTCGGTAAGCGGCCTGCACGTAGGCGTAATCGCCGCGGCGTTGTTCTGGCTGGGGCGGCGCATCCGTGCCCCGGGGGCGCCGTGGCGGGTGGGCGTCATCGCAGTCATGTTTGTCTTCGTCATGGTCACGGGCGGTTCACCCGCTGCGTTGCGTGCGTGGTTGATGGTGGCCTGTGTGCTGGCGGCGCGCTTCGTGGACCGGCGAGGCGGAGCGGCGGCGGGGTTGGTGCTGGCGGCCTCGGCAGTATTGCTGTGGGAACCGCGCCTGCTGCTCGACATCAGCTTCCAACTCTCTTACGGCGTCGTCGCCGCGCTTGTTTTTTACGGACTTCCGCTGGCGGCGTGGTTGCGCGAAAGGTGGAACCCGTGGGCATTTCGCCCGGCAAGTGGCGGGTGGCGGCAGCGGGTAGCGGAGCGGGCGCTGGACTGGCTCACGGGCAGTTTGGGCATAGGCGCGGCCTCCATGCTGGCAGGTGCGCCACTGGTGGTGACGCATTTCAATTTGTTTTCGGCAGGCTCATTGCTGGCAAATCTCGGTGTCGTGCCGCTCGCCTTTCCGGTGATGGTAATCGGCTTTGCAGTCATGGCCCCGGGTCTTGCGGGGCTGGACGCATTGGTGGCACCCCTTAATTGGCTCGCCGGCTGGAACCTCCTGCTCCTTGGGGCGCTCACCAAGCTGTTTTCCAATCTGCCCGGCATGGCATGGACGCTCGAATACCGCGCCGAATGGATAGGACAGGTCACTACCTTGATATTGCTGGGCGTATGGCTGGCGCTGCCCTTTGGTGCGGCAAAGCGGCACCGCGGGCTACTCTTTCTCGTGCCGCCTGCCGTGGTGTTTCTCTCTTTCGCACTTGGCACACGGTAGAAAGGCAATGGTCGCCCCTGCAAAATAGGCGGGCGAAGCGCTTTTGCTTTGCCTCCACCGCCTTTTTCGCGCAGATCCCCGGATAACAAATCAAAAGGACTTTCATGGGCGATTCTTATTCATGCTCCGTTTGCGGGGCACCAGCGACCATACACCTGACCCAAATCAGCAGTAGTCAGGTGTCCAAAGTCCATTTCTGCGAAAAATGCGCGGCAAAAAATAATGTGCTCGCGAGCACGCTTTCTCCCGTGGCGCATGCGCTCGCCGCCCTGCATCAAGCGGAGGCCGCAGAAGCGGAAGATTCCGCCCCGGTGGTCGTCTGCCCGCAGTGCGGTTTCAAGTCTTCCGATTTCAACAAAGCGCACCGTCTCGGTTGCCCGGAATGCTACAAGGTGTTCACCGGGCTGCTGGGCGAGTTGCTCCCGAAACTCCAACCGGGCGGGCAGCACCATGGTAAAATGCCCGGTGGCAAAACGCTGCAAAACGCCGTGCGGGAAGCGCTCGATGCCGCACGCAAAAACATGCGCACGGCCATTGACACGGAGGCCTACGAAGACGCTGCGCGGCTGCGCGACGAAATCCAGCAACTCGAGGAAGTGCTCTCCGGCGTCGCCGCCACAGGCTAACTTCTGCACGCCCATGCACCTTAAGACCCTCTTTTCTGCAGAAAGCGAACTCACGCACAACTTCGGCGCCCAACAGGCCGTAGTGTTGAGCACGCGCATCCGGCTCGCCCGCAATCTCAACCGCCACCCCTTCCCCGGCTGGGCCAACGCCGCCAAACGACAGGGGGTGCGGACGCTCTGCCTCGACGCCCTGAGTGCGCTCCCAAAACTGAAAAAGGGACACACCTGCCGCATGGACGACCTCGACCCCGGCGAAAAAGCGTTGCTCGTGGAGCGCCACCTCATCAGCAAGGAACTCGCTTCGAGCAAGGATAGCGCGGTCGTCATCAGCCGCGACCAGACCTGCTCTGTCATGGTAAACGAGGAAGACCACCTGCGCATCCAGGTCGTGCGCGGCGGTTTCCACCTCAAGCGTGCATGGAAGCAAGCCGACCAACTGGACACAGCTCTCGAAAATGCGCTCGAGATGGCCTATTCGCCGCAAATGGGTTACCTCACGGCCTGCCCGACCAATCTCGGGACCGGGATGCGTGCTTCGGCCATGTTGCACTTGCCCGCGCTCGTGCTCTCCGGGCACATGGAAAAAGTCGTCCGCGCCGTCAATCACGATGGCCTCGCCGTGCGCGGCTGGTTCGGTGAAGGCTCGGATGCCTCCGGCAGTATTTTCCAGATATCCAACCAGCACACGCTCGGCTTCTCCGAGGCGCAGATCCTGCGCCACCTCATCCACTGGCTCAAGAGTATCATCGAACAGGAGGAAAATGCCCGGTTGCGCCTTTTTGAAGAAGACGCGCCGAAGTTGTTCGACCGCATCTCGCGCAGTTTCGGCACCCTCAAACATGCCCAGTTGCTCACTTCCGTCGAAGCCATGGACTTGCTCTCCTTCATGCGGCTCGCCTGCGATATCGGCATGTTGCCTGCGGAAAACCGCGTCCTTGTTGACCGCATGATAATCCAGAGCCAGCCCGCGCACATTCAGTCAATCGCCGGAAAGGAATTGAAGCCCAAGCTGCGCGACACCATGCGTGCCCAGCTCTTTCGCGAAAATTTCAAGGCATTGCCCGATTTACAATTGGACGTGCTGGAATACCCGAAGGGAACAAAACAGGGCGGGGAATAAAAACGCTTGAAGGACGCGTAGCCGCCCCCGCCTTATGCCGTTTCCCGATGCCCACAACCACCTGCAAGATCCGCAGTTGGCCTCCCGCCTCGACACGCTCGCCGCTCAAGCCCCCGCCGCCGGCGTAGAGCGCGTGGTGGTCAACGGCACAAGCGAGCACGATTGGCCGCGTGTAGCCGAGCTGGCACGCCGCTGGCCGCACTGGGTCATCCCGGCGTTTGGCCTGCATCCCTGGCACTCCGGGACGCAAAGCGCACACTGGCTGGAAACATTGCGCACCTATCTCGAAGCCTTTCCCTGTGCACCTGTAGGCGAAATCGGCCTCGACCACAGCACCCACCGCAAGGCAAACGCGCCGATGCAAGAAGAGGCACTGGCGGCCCAACTGGTGCTGGCCCGCGAGTTGGCCCGCCCCGTGGTGCTGCACTGCGTGAAAGCCTCCGGTGCCCTTGAGACGGCCTTGCGCGGACATCCCCTCCCGCGCGGATTTTTAATGCACGGCTACAGCGGCTCCGCAGAGCAAATGAAGGTGTTCGCCTCTCTCGGCGGATGGTTTTCCTGTTCCGGCCAAATCTTCGACGAACGGCAGGCCGCAAGACGCGCCGTTTTTCAGGCCGTGCCTCTGGAGCGCCTGCTGGTGGAGACGGATGCCCCCAACATGGCATGGCCGGAAGAATGCCGTGCGGACACGCCCACAGGCGATAATACACTGAATCTGCCCCGGATTTATGCCGCGGTAGCGCACCTGCGAGAAATGCCAGCCGATTTGTTTTCTCAAAAAATCGCGGAAAACTTCGCCCGTTTTTTCCAAACTGAAGCTGGACGCTAGAGACAGCAAAGCTTTCAGATCGCCCCTCCCCTTCCCCCTTTTCCCCATCGGGAAAATCGAACGGCAGTTTCTTGTTTTCTATTTTTCAGGAACTGTTTTTTTCAGGCCATGCCACTCATTCAAAAACTTCTGCATACCCGGATGCGCGTTGACGACCTCGAACGCACGGTGAATTTCTACAAAACCATCCTCGGACTGGAAGAAGTGGAACGGGAAACCTCTCCCCGCGGATCACAATTGGTGTTCCTGCGCACGCCGGGCAGCGAAGAACTGCTCGAAATCACTTACTACCCGCATTCAGGGCCGGTCCATGTGCAGCCGGATTTGATGCATCTGGCATTTGCCGTGGAGGATTTGGCGGCATTTGAAGCGCACCTTAAAGCAAACGGGCTGGCGTTCAGCGACGGTCCCCACCGGACTGCGCACGGGCAGCGCATCGCCTTTATTGACGCACCCGAAGGCTACGAAGTGGAACTTATCGAATCGCCGCTTATTTAATAAAAAAACGGGCCAGCCCGCCTGACCAGTTCGCATGGACACCGCCCTTTTTGACTACGATTTACCCGAAAAGTGCATTGCGCACACTCCTGCCGCCCGGCGCGACGCCTCACGCCTGCTCGTCGTAGAACGCCAAACGCAAAAGGTGACCCACCACCTGTTTCACGAACTACCCGACTTGCTGCCTGCGGGCACCGCGCTCTTTCGCAACAACGCACGCGTGCTGCGTGCCCGTCTGCCCGGCATACGGCCCACCGGCGGCCATGTCGAATGCCTGTTGCTACGCCCGGCAGAACAGCCCGACGAGTGGTGGTGCTTGCTCAAACCGGGGAAAAAAGCGGCAGATGGAGCCGGATTCGGCCTGCCCGGCATCTATCAAGCCAGAGCCACCGGGCAAAAAGGCCAGGAATACCGCGTGCAATTTACACTGCCTCCGGGCATGACCGTCCCGGCACTGGCGGAAAAAACCGGTGCGCTCCCCTTGCCACCCTACATCGAACGGGCACGCTCCACTGCCGACGGCGTGGACTATGCCGCGCTGGACAGCGAGCGCTACCAGACGGTCTATGCCGAAGCGGGCCGCTCCGTAGCCGCCGCCGCGCCCACAGCCGGATTGCATTTTTCCAAAGAAGTGCTGGCAGCATTGACCGCACGCGGCATGCCTGCGCACGACCTCACCCTGCATGTCGGGACGGGCACCTTTCAACCTGTCAAAACAGAGCGCATCGAAGACCACCCCATCCACCACGAGTGGTATGAAATCCCCGCTCCCACCCTCGCTGCGCTGACCTCAACCGAGGCCCCGAGGCTCGCCGTAGGCACGACTTCCCTGCGGGCCATGGAAGACTTCGCCCGCAAACGGGCGGCGGGCACGGCAACACCGGATGCCCGTGGCGCTTATTCAGGCGAAGCCGGATTGTTCATTTACCCCCCGGCAGTGTTTGGCGGCGCAGACCTGCTATTGACGAATTTCCACCTCCCGCGCTCCACGCTGATATGCCTCGTCGCAGCATTTCTCACACCGGGTGAGACAGATGGTATCGCCTGGCTGAAAGGACTGTATGCAGAGGCCGTTGCACACGGGTATCGTTTCTACAGTTATGGCGACGCGATGTTGATACTGTAAAATCCGTCCGTCTCCTTCCACAGGAATGCAGGCAAAGGCAAAATTCCTGCTTTCCTCCGTGTAAATATTGCTTATCCAGTGCGCAGTATCTCTTTTTTCATCTCATCTTCATCTCTCCCCTCTCATGGCAAAATTCAAATACACGGCCATTGACGCCCAAGGCAAACAAGTCACCGGGCGCGTTGACGCACCAAGTGAAGCTGGTGCCCGCGCTAAACTCGGCGGACAACGCCTCATGGTCACCGTACTTTCCCAAGAAGGCGGCGGCTCACCGGCAGGGGGAGCCACTAGCGGCAGGGCAAAAAAAGTCGCCTCTTTCTTCGCCGGCAACGTCAAGCAAGAGGTATTGACCATCTTCACCCGCCAGCTCGCCACCCTGCTTCAGGCCGGACTCCCACTCCTGCGCGCATTGGACATCCTCCATAAACAGGAGCGCACGCCAGCCATGAAGACCGTGCTCGCCAGTCTCTGTGAAAATGTCCAGTCAGGTAACAATCTCTCCGACGCCATGGGGCAGCACCCGAAGGCCTTTGACCGGCTTTACGTCAACATGATTCGCGCCGGCGAGGCGGGCGGCGTCCTTGACCGCGTATTGGACCGGCTCGCCATGTTTATGGAGAAATCCGTCCGGATTCAGAAGAAAATCAAAGCCGCCATGGTTTACCCCGCCGTCGTCATCACCGTCGCCATCGGCATCGTATATCTCCTCATGGTCAAAGTGGTGCCGTCTTTTCAAAACATGCTCGCCTCGCAAAAAGGCGCACGCATGCCCCCCCTCACCCAGACCGTCATCAACGCCAGCAATTTGCTCACCGAATACTGGTATGTGACGCCTGTTGCCGTTGCCGCCCTCGTCTTCGGCATCAAAATCCTTTTCCGCAGTAAAACCGGGAAGAAAATATTCGACAAAGTCGTCTTCCGCCTCCCCAAGATCGGCCCCTTCATCACCGTCGCCGCCGTCGCCCGCTTCTCGCGCACCTTCGGCACCCTGATGTCCTCCGGCGTCCCCATCCTGCAGGCCATCATCATCACACGCGACACCATGAGCAACGTCGTCCTCGGGCAGGCGCTCTCCACCGTCCACGACCGCGTGCGCGATGGCGAACCACTTTCCGTGCCTCTGGAGCAGACAGGGGTCTTTCCCGCCATGGTGACCAGCATGATTCAAGTCGGCGAGGAGACGGGGCAACTCCCCGAGATGCTCAACCGCGTCGCCGATACTTATGATGAAGAAGTGGACAACACAGTCGGAGCCATGACGTCCATCATCGAGCCTCTCCTCATCGTCTTTCTCGCCGTCGTCGTCGGGACGATAGTGGTGGCTATGTTCCTACCGCTCATCGAGTTGATTAAGCACATGACCGGCGGCGGATAGAGTTCGCCGCGCCCCCACAGGGTTGCTTGCCGGGGAAGAGCCGGCCCCTCGTTTTTTATTTTAATTTTTCATCCTCAATTCTTAGCGTTGCGTGAATACCCGCGCCGCCGCAACATTTTTGCCTATTCTTGGTCTAATCCTCACAAACTCCGAATAAACATCCATGAAACGTGCATCATTGCTCTTCATTTTTGCCCTGCTGCTTTTCCCAGCGACGGGTTTTGCACAGGCTGCACTCGAGGCATTCGAGGCAAAGACATTTACCCTGAAGTCCGGCTACAAATTACAATATCGCCTGCTCCAACCGGAAAAAATCGAACCCGGAAAAAAGTATCCCATCGTGCT
>JAITXH010000168.1 GCA_031284845.1 Puniceicoccales bacterium
GAACTAGAACAAAAAAGAAAGAAAGCACAGGAAAAAGCAGCAGAAGAAATAGAAATTCTTAAAAAATTGTGGTATCTTGAACTGGAAAAAAGAGATAGAAGAGAGGCAGAAAAATCTCAGAGGGAAGAGGCAAAAGAAAAAAGCAAAGAAAATTCCCAATGGAAACACTAAAGAGGCAAGATATTGTCCTTGGGTATATTCTTAAGAAAAATATTCCTTTTTGGCAGCCAATTAGCAAATGTGGCCAAGCGCGTTATGCATTTTATTATCATTATTCGCGCTTAGCGCCCCTGCGCTTGCTGTGGTGCCACGCCTGTTGCCCGGGCAGACTCTGCAAGGCCTTAGCCGAAACGGGAAAAACTTCATTGGCCAAACGGGTAACGGAGCGAGCCGTGGAAGTGCCTCAGCCTATCATGATAAACTGGTGTGGATTTCTTCGCGGTGCCAACGGCACCGGACTCATTAGCCCAGGGCAACGCCCTGGGTATAAACAAGAAAGATACCGCCGCCCTGAAAGGGCGGGACACGAAGAGGCAGGCAGCTCATGAGGGCAACGGATATTCTCACAACGATTCCTATTGGCAAACGCTCTTTTGTTTCGCCCTTACAGGGCGATGTTTCCTGTTGCGTTATTACCCAGGGCGTTGCCCTGGGCTAAGGAGTCTGGTGCCGTTGGCACCACAAAAAAGCCAGCGTTTTACTGAGATTGCAAACACGTTCTTAGAAGAGTCATACTGCCGCGTATCCTCGAGTAAAAATGGTTCATCTTCAGACCTTGGCTGGAAACGATTCTTAAGGGAAAAATTTCGGCACAATTCGTGTAATTCGTGGATGAAAAAAAGGCACAGCCACCGGATGCCTCCTATTTGGGAAGCACCGTTTCAAAGGGCCTTTTTCTGCTCTCCTTCGTGGGATGTCTGCGGGATTAGTTCAAGCGAAGCGTCAACGGATGCTGTTGCCGCCAGATTTGCAATTCCGCTGGCGCGGGAATCTTTTCCGCAGCACGGCGCAGAGCAGCTAAATCCGGGACGGGCACATCGCCCCATTTCAAAATCACGTCGTCATTTTGGACTCCGTAGCGTTTCAATAAGGCGCTTTTCCCGGCGTCGCCGACAACAATCACGCCGATCTCTTCAGGTAACCCGGCAGCGGAAATATCCGTCAGCCCGACGACATTCTTCACCTGTGCTCCTTGCCACACGACTACGGTCCCGTCGCGCCGGGCGAGCGGCGTAGCGGTGTCCGCACCGTTGGCACCGGGAAGTTTTACCACGGGTGCCAGTTTCTTCAAGTGCCCGGAGGTGACACCGAAGGAGTCCATCGGGAAGTTGACAAAGCCGAGCGCAAGCGCGGGGGAGTTGTCCGCCACGCGGTAATCGCCTGCGGCGGCGTTGATGAACCCGGCGTCGGCAGTGAGCGAATGGGCATCTTGCTTGCTCAACTTTTGCAAGGCGGCAGCGGGGCGCACACCTTCTGCGCCCGGCACATGGAGCAGGTTGGAATCAACCGTTTTTCCCCACACGGGCACCCGCATACTCCCACTGGGGGCGTGGGGGCGGAAGAAGATGTTTTGGCGCACGATGTCGCCGCTCTTCTCATACCAGGCGTGGGGGTGGAAGCCGTTGTTCACAGTGATATTGTTCTCCACGATGCGCCCGTAGCCTTCACGCAGCTTGATGCCGCCGTTGAGGCAAAGATTGTTCGTGATGCGGTAATTTGTAGAGCCGTCATCAAGGTCTATATCCCAGCCGCGATCACAACGCCAGCGGTTGTGGTTGATGGTGATCGGCTCGACGGCATCCCAAAAGGGCAAAGACGGCTCTTTGGCGACGAGACGGTTGGTGGTGACGTTGCGGTCGGGATACCAGAAGCGATCCCGCCCCCAGGAGTTGAATGAGCCGTGATCGCCGGTCTCGCGCACGGTGTCGAAGATGTCGTTGTCTTCGATGCGGTGCCCGCCCCATGTGCCGCTGCCGATGTTAAGCCCGGCCCGCGGGACTTCGGCTATGGTGCAATGGCTGACGGTGATGCGCTGCGAGAGGTCAATGTTGACGCCGGTAGTCTGCTTCTCGACACGCCCGATCCGGGTGATGAGGCAATCGCGGACAATACTGTCTTTCGGGAAATTGTCGCCCTTGGGGCCGGGCGTCTTGTCCATGGTCTCAAAGGGCTGGTTTTTGCTGTAATGAAAGAGCGGAGAACGGGCGCTTTCGGGGCTGCCGACAAAGGCGATGGCATTGGCCCCGATGTCGTGGATGTAGCATCCTTCAATCCGGACGCCGGTGTTCCGGTTGTTCACGAAGATGGCGTTGCCGCCAAGGTCGGTGAATGTCGAGTCATAGACGCCGCATTGCCCGGTGTTCTCAAAAAGAACGGCCCCGCCGCGATACACGCACCAGTCGCTGCGTTGAAGCGGTTCTTTCTTCTTCATAAATGTGCGCAAGGTGTGCTTGAAGGTGAAATTGGAAAACGCGGCGTTGCTGACAGGATTTTCCTGAGTGCCCGCGAAGTGGACGAGATTCTCAAGCTGCGGGACGACGATGGTGGCTTTGCCTAGGTCAAGTCCGGCTGGCGGGTAAAAATAGAGTGTGTGCGTGTCTGCGTTGAAAAACCACTCGCCGGGGGCATCCAGCTCTTCAAAGATGCCTTCTACGAAGCGATGGTCTTTGTGCGGGCCGTATTCGGGACGGTTGTTTTGCCAGCCGCCTTCGAGCAGGAGCGTGTTGTCGTCGGTCTTGCCGGTGATGCGGTAGTGCATGTCTCCCCAATGGCTGCGATGCAAGGCGTGCACGAAGCCACCAGCCGGACTTTTCCAGCGGGCGGCGCGCTTTGGCGAAGTGGCCTCGGCAGATGTGCCGTTGAGAAATTGCGCATCGGGGGCGAAGTCCGGAAAGCGAGCAAGGACTTGCAGGCGGCCATTGACGAAAAGCTGGTCAAAAAGTTTCACATCGGCAGGCACAGCGGCTTGGAAAATGCCGTCGCGGAACGGAGTCCATTTAAGCGCGAGCGGACGGCCTCCGCTGAGGGTCGCGGAGCTTAGGGCGCGGAAAGACCAACCCGAATTTCTGGAAGAAAGCACAAACGGTTCCGCCAGATAGTAGATCCCGTCCAGAAAGCGCACGGCGACATTACCGCTTTTCGCATCGGCTTTTTTGATTTGCGCCTGGAGTCCGGCGAGCGAGAGCGGCGCGGCGCGGGTGCCCGGAGCATCATCGTTGCCATCGGGCGAAACATAAAACATTTTTGCGCCATCCGGGAAATTTTCAGGCGCAGCCAGTGCGGTTCCGGTGGCGAGGGCGCAGCACAGCGCAAGCGCAAAGAGTGTGGTGAAAAGCCGGGACATTCGGGAGAGAAGCATGGTCGGTGAGACTTTCCGCGCCAGCGGAAAGTTCCACTTGCGCCCGTTTTACGGGGAATTCCCGGCGCATTCCCGCGTCCCCGCCGGGAAGGAGGCACGCGTCTGGTTTCTAAAACAAGAAGCTGGCAAATTGGGTCACGCCTGCTAATCCCCGTGCCCCTGCCCTCTTTTTTTTCAGGAGTCATGAAAGAAGCGTTTTCACAGTTCGATTTTTCCCGGGTCCCCAGCCCGTGCCACCTGCTTCACCGCGGATTGCTCGAGCGCAATTGCCGTGTCCTGCGCTCCGTGATGGACCGCACCGGGTGCAAAATCCTCCTCGCCCTGAAAGGATTTGCCCAATTTAGCGAATTCAGCCTCATCCGCCGCTATCTTGCAGGGACTACGGCAAGCGGGCTGCACGAGGCGCTGCTCGGCTTCGAAGAATTCGGCAAAGAAGTGCATGTCTATTCACCTGCATTCAAGGACGATGAGCTGGAGCACTTGCTCCGCATCGCCGACCACCTCTCGTTCAACCGCCCCGGGCAATGGCAGCAGCATCGCAGCCGGATTGCCGCCGCGCACAAAGTCTCGTGCGGCCTGCGCGTTAATCCGGAATACGCCGAGGTGGAAGTGGCACTTTACAACCCGTGCGCCCCGTATTCGCGCTTGGGCACACCGCGGGCGGAGATCAAAGATGCCTCCGAACTGGACGGCTTGGACGGGCTGCACTTCCATACCATGTGCGAGCAAGGCAGTGACACGCTGGCTCGCACCATCCCGCATTTTGAAGAAAAATTTGGTGAATTCATCCCGAACATGAAGTGGATCAACTTCGGAGGCGGGCACCACATCACGCGGGCCGGCTACGACCTTGAGCTGCTGTGCCGGACGATCACAGACTTCCGTGCTAAATGGGGAGCACACCTTGAGATCTACCTCGAGCCGGGTGAAGCCATCGCACTGGGAACCGGCGTGCTCGTCTCGACCGTGCTCGACATCCTTCACAACGGCATGGACATCGCCATTCTCGACACTTCGGCGGCGGCACACATGCCCGACACCCTTGAAATGCCCTACCGCGCCGAAGTCCTCGGCGCAGGGCAGCCCGGAGAGTTTGCACATACTTACCGGCTCGGCAGCGCCACCTGTCTTGCGGGCGACATCATGGGCGACTACTCATTCCCCGCTCCGCTCAAACGCGGCGACAAGGTGATTTTCCTCGATATGTCGCACTACACGATGGTGAAAAACACCACATTCAACGGCATCAACTTACCGGCTGTCGCCACCTACGACCCGCAATCCGATGAATGCCGCATCGTGCGCCAATTCGGCTACACTGATTACAAGAACAAGCTCTCGTGACAAAAAAAGGCCCGCCGGTGATGGCAGGCCTTTTTTGTGCGAAGCCGAACAAAGTCAGGCGGTCTGCAATTGCGAACAGGGGATTATCTTTTCGCGCGGGCGCTTCGCCTCAAATGCGGCTTTGGCTTCCGCCAAGTCGTAATGTGTTTGGAGGTTGATGAAACCTTGCGGGTCAACGTCGAAGAACTTACCGAGGCGCAAAGCCGTATCCGCAGAGATGCCGCGCCTCCCTGCGCATATCTCGCTGAGACGGCTCTGCGGAATGCCGGTGGCCTTGGCTACAGTTGTTTGTGAAAATCCCATTTCGGCGAGATACAAATCTCGTAGAATGATTCCCGGATGGTGGAAGTGTGTATGTGCGTCGGAACTCATGTGGTGATGTGGCTGAATGGTGAGAAAAAGTGTGTGTCAGTGGTAATCGAAGATGCCGACATCACAGCCGGCGCAGTGTCACCTCACCGGCGTTGAGCAAGTGGACGTATCCCGCCGCATCGCGCACCCGCAACGCTCCGCGCACATCCACGCCTTCCGCCACACCTGTGATTTGCGCCCCGGCTCCGTGGGCAGTCACAGTCTTTTCCGCAAGAAAATCGTGCGCGCGCCACAAGTCGTGAAAATCATCCCCAAGACCATTTTCGAAGAAATGCTCACAAGCGCCCAATACCGTAGCAACGCAATCGGCGGCGACTTCGTTGATGTCGAGCGGTGCTCCAAGCGCAGTAGAAAGCGAGCCGGCGATGTCGCGCAGCTCCGGGGGGAAATCTTCGATATGCCCGTTCACATTCAACCCGATCCCTACGACGAGGTCGCGCACATGGTCGGCATCAATGCGCGCCTCAGTCAGGATTCCCGCGATTTTCCGGCCTTCGCACATGAGGTCGTTTGGCCATTTTATCTGGACGGGAATGCTGTAGCGGGTAGCCAAACGCGCACATAGGCGCAAGCCGACAGCGAGCGTAACAGAAGGCATGCGCTCAGGTTGAATGCCGGGGCGGAACGCAAAAGACATGTAGAGGTTCCCGCCGGGGCGGCTGTCCCACACGCGCCCGAGGCGTCCGCGCCCGGAAGTTTGCTCCGAGGCGATCACCACAAAAGGCGGTGCCTCGCCTGCACCGAGGCGGCGTTCGGCCTCGCTGTTGGTGCTATCCACGTGGTCGAGGCAATGCGCGGGCGCGGTGACTCCAAGGCGCCGGAGGCGGGTGTTGAGCAGGGCGGCGTGAGGCAGAGCGGGCCACTTGACAAGCCGGTAGCCGACACGCGGAGCGGCGTCGAAGGCAAAGCCCTCCCGACGCAACTGACCGAGGCGAGCCCAGACGCTGACGCGGGAAACGCCGAGGACGCGGGCGAGTTTGTCGCCGCTTACCGGCTTATCCCCTGCATCAAGAAATGTGTCGAGAATGACGCGAGTGTCCATTGTGGTGTGTGTAGTCTGGCGGGAAGGCGGGGGCGGCTCGTTTTGGTGCGGGTGGAGGGAATCGAACCCTCGTCTCAAGCTTGGGAAGCTCACATAATAGCCATTATACTACACCCGCGAAAACGATGTGCGAGGTGAATGCCGCAGCGCGTGTTTTTTGCAAGAATGGAATGTGCAGATCGGGCAAATCCGGACGGATGTCCACGGGAAACCGACCTGCGCCCCGGAAGGGGCAAGACGTTTACGGTTTGCTTTTTGGCGGGGAGTATTTACCTCCGCCCGTCTCATGAGTCACAAAGCTGTTCGCACTGATTTCGCGGAATTCGACCGCGAAGCCGCTCCTATTCTCAGTCGCATCGAAGCCACAGCCGGCGCGGGCACCTCGCCCCAGGCTTGCATTCAGGCGCTGGAGGCCGCTATCCAGGAGACACACGAAGGACAATATGCCGCGCTCGAAAACGGCTTCCTGCTGTCTGCACACTGGGAGCCTCCCTACAAACTAGTGCGCACTGTCTCGTCAAAATTTCCAGAAGTGCGAATCACAGTAACCTCCGACGCTTTCAAAAGCGAATACTGGATAGCACGCGCAGTTTACGAAAAAGGGCTTCAGGTTTCAGACGCGACGTTGACGATGAACGATGGCGAGGCTTTTGAGAACCTCTTCCGGGAAATCCACGGAGAATCGCACGCGCAGTGGAAAAGCCAAAACAAACAGGGCAAAGCACGCGGTGGATTCGCCTGGGGTGCTGTGGCCGATTTTGACTCGTCAAAAAGCGAATTGGGCAAGGCGGAGGGACAACTGTAGTTCGCGATTTAGTGAGAAAAGGCTTCAAACTCCGGCGCTTCTCGTTCTTAATTCACTCCATGAAAAAGCTAATCCTTGTCCTCGCATGCATGTTTCCTGCGCTGCTTGGTGCGCAGTCCGCACATCCGCAAGCATCTTCTTTTCTGCGAAACGCCCCCGGCACCCCCGGACGCCAATACACGCAGGCGGAACTCGCCGCGCTGGAGTGGGCAGCGTATAACAGGAATTACCCGCGTGCCAATGTGGATGGGATTATTATCACCATGTTCGACGTCCACAAGGGCGTCACTCCTCTGGTGCAAGGGCTACGCCGCGAAGCGGAGGGCAATGACGCCGTGTTCTCACGCCAACTCAACATCCTGATAACACAGACCGTGCAGGGACTTTCCGACCGCAAATTGCTCGTGAAGGAATTTCGCGAAAAAGGCGGCACGATCCCCGCCTCGCTTATCACGGCGCAGATTGATGAAAAAATCCAGCAGCAGTATAGCGGCGACCGGGCAGAATACCTGAATGTGCTCAAGAGGCAGGGAACCTCCCAGATCGAAGACCGCCAGCTTACCGAGGAATTCCTCATCGTGGACTATATGCAGAAGGACATTTTGAAGCCCGCTGGCGAGGTCAGCCCACGCAGAATCGTCGCCTACTATGAGGACAACAAGCAGAAGGAATTTGTGCGCACAGAGCAAGTGCGCTACCGTCAACTCACGTTGACACCTGGTGCCGTTGACACAAACGAAGACATCCGCAATCTGGCACAGCGCATTTCCGGAGAACTGAAGAACGGCGTGGCATTCTCCGCTCTGGTCAAACAATACAGCCGGGACGACCTGCGCAATGATGACGGCGGCGGCGCACTTTGGCGGGACCCTTCCGGGCTTAATGAAAAGATTTCCACAGCCATCAAGGCATTGCCCAATAACGCGACCACGGAGCCGATGGAGTTCGCATGGCCTGACGGACGCGTGTTCATCTGCTTCTTCCAACGCGTGGACTACCGGCCCGGCGGACTTGTGCCGCTCGACGAAGTGCAGGAACAGATCGCACGGGAACTGGCCGAGCAAGAACGCAAGTTCGTCTTTGAGGCAACGATGAGCCGCCTGCGGCAGAAATTTTTTGTGCGCTATTACTAAGAGCCTGTAGCGCCAGAGGCGCGAAAACACACTGCACCGGGCAACGCTCTAAGGCTATTAAGGACAGGAAATTCAGAAGATTTCGGGAACGGGATCCGGCCCTTGCCTCTACAGTAGCGATTCCCGCGGTGTTTCCCGGAAACATTTTTTAACCAGTGTGCGCAACCCTTCGGGCGCATCAGGCTGTTCGGTGAGCGCGTAAAAGTCCGCCACGGCCTCAGAGATGTCGCCCATGCGCCAACCCGCGCAAGTAAAGAACTGCAGCGCGTTGTTCAGGCGGAATGTCGGTCCTGCCGAGGATAGCGGAAAATTTGTCGATCGTTTCCTTAATGCCCCCGGAGTGCCCGGATGCCATGATTCGAAAAACGCGCGCCGCCGGATTCAAGTCCGCCAGCTCTTTGCGCAAGTCCCCCGTGATGCCGTGAGCAATGGCGCGGAAGAACAAAGCCTCGTTTCTTTGGCCCACCGCCGCTGCGGGATCGGCGAGCACCGCCGAAAAATCTTCAATCGCCCCGGCATAGTTCGCCGTCTGCCCGCGCAAAAGCCCGCGGAAGAAGTGCGCCTTGGCCTTCTCCTCCGGCGCCACGCCATTGCTGGCGACAAGCGCCTCAAGCCGGGGGACCACCTCCACCGGGACTTTGTGAATGAAGAAGACCGGCGTGCGCTCCGCCGCGTATATTTCGCCAGAAGCGGATTGACACTGTTGCCGCGCCACCTACAACGGCGCGTTCACCAAAAGAGTCTTTCCGCAAAAGGAAGTGGGCGAACAACCCACTTTTTTTTCATCAAAACACGTCCACGCACAGCGCATATCATGAGCAACGAAATCTTGTCCGTCCTCGAATACATGGAGAAGGAAAAAGGCATCAGCCGCGCCGACATGATTGAAACAATCATCGGCGCCATTAAACATGCCGCATCCAAGAGCATCAACGCCGGCCAGGAGTTGAAGATAAGCATTGATCCGCGCACAGGTAAGCTGGAGTCCTCCACACTCCTCACCGTCGTTGATTCCGTATCCGACCCCCTCCGCGAAATCCATATCAACAAGGCTTCCGCTTACGCCTCCAATCCGCAACTCGGCGACATCGTCGAGCGCCCGGGCAACGCAGCAGAGCTGGGCCGCATCGCCGCCCAAGCTGCCAGGCAGGCCATCATGCAACGCGTCCGCCAGTTCGAGAAAGAACGCATATTCGATGAGTTTAAAGACCAGATTGGCAAT
The DNA here is from genome assembly GCA_031284845.1 of Puniceicoccales bacterium. GTDB lineage: Bacteria > Verrucomicrobiota > Verrucomicrobiia > Opitutales > UBA953 > CALNBE01. The sequence goes on from JAITXH010000168.1 coordinate 9,277, forward strand.
ATCGTCACTGGCGTTGTCCGCCGCCGCGAGCGCGGAGACATCGTTGTCGAGCTGGGCAAAGCCGAAGCCACACTCTCTGCACGCGAACGCTCACCGGGTGAAGATTTTGCCGCCGGAGACCGCATCCGCTGCCTCCTCCTCGACATTGAGGCCACCCCGCGCGGCCCCGAGATCATCCTCAGCCGTGCCAATCCCAACTTCGTCAAACGCATGTTGGAACTGGAAGTCGCCGAAATCAGCGATGGCACCGTATTCATCGCCGCTCTCGTGCGTGAGGCCGGCTCCCGCACCAAGATCGCCGTGGACACCCGCGACCCCAAGGTGGATCCCGTCGGCGCTTGTGTAGGCTCCCGCGGCTCCCGCGTCCGCAGCATCGTCAAGGAACTCGGCACCGAAAAAGTGGACATCATCCGCTGGTATCCCGATCCCGTGCAGATGCTCGCAGAGGCCATAAAACCCGCCCGCGCCTACAACATCAAAAAAGATGAAGCCAAGCGCCTCATCACTTTTGAAGTGGACGAAGAACACCTCTCCACTGCCATTGGCCGCCGCGGGCAAAACGCGAAACTCACCTCGCGCATCCTCGGCTGGCACCTCGACATCAAAAAACAAGAGCGCCGGGATACCACTTTTGAGACCCGGAAGGAAAAAGCCGTCACTGGCCTTAGCAACATCCCGGGCATCAACCCAAGCCTCGCTGAACGTCTTGTTAAAAAAGGATTTACAACACTTGAAGTGCTCTCCACCGTCTCAGCGGAAGATCTGGTGGGAGAAGGATTTGAACCGGCCGAAGCCGTGATGATCGTGGACCTCGTGGCCAGTGCCCGCGGCAATGCCTCGTAAGGCGTCACCTCTCTTTCCTTTGCACCTAAAGTCAGCATCAGCAGCCGGCCAACAACGCATCCCAATACATCCGCACACAAACGCATGAGCAAACGCGCCAACGAATTAGCCAAAGAACTCGGAGTCTCCAACAACGAGCTGGTTGCTATTATCAATAAAGGATTTCCAGAACTCGGCGTCAAATCGCATTCTAACGCCATCCCCAGCACCTATGTAGATGACGTGGTCGCCCACGTGCAAAAGCATCTCTCTGAAAACCCCGTGCCGACGCCCCCCAAGCCCGCCGCTGCCGCCACCACCGGGACCGCCAAACCCGCCGCAGTCGCCAAACCTGTCTCGTCCGGGAAGCGCATCTACGATCTTTCCAAAGAGCTTGGCGGTGGAGTCTCCAACGGCGAACTCCTCGCCGCCATCAACACGGGCTTCCCCGACCTCCAACTCAAACAGGCCTCCAGCAACATCCCCGCCGAGCGCGTGGACGCAGTTGTCGCCTATGTCCAAAAAGAATTTTCGGGTAAAATAAAAGCGTCCCCCACCCCGCCTAAAGCCCCGCCGCCCGCCGCAAAACCTCCCGTGCCGACCAGCTCCCGTGCCCCTGGCGCGATTCCGCCGCCCGCCACCGTAAAAGCGCCTGCGCCCGTCGCCGCGCCCGTCGTGAGCAAAGCACCTGTGCCGCCACCCGCCGCCGCGCCCGCCGCGATTCCGCCGCCCGCCGGAGTAAATGCCCCTGTGCCCGTTGCCGCACACGTAACAGGCAGGCCGCCGGCACTCCCTCCCGGCAAATCCCCGCTGCCCCCGCCAGTGCCCGGGGCCAGAGTGTCTGCTCCCGGCGTTTTCCCCGCTGCAAAGATTCCACCCCCACCCGGTTTTCGCGTCCCCGCCACCCTCCCACCACCCGCCACGATAAAAGCACCCACCCCGCCTGCCCTGCCCACCCCGCCTGCTCTGCCCAGCCAGCCAGCCCGCGCCCC
>JAITXH010000178.1 GCA_031284845.1 Puniceicoccales bacterium
CAATGAGGTGGTATTGCACATGGTCACGCCAAACCACGGGGTCTTCAAACCTGCCGTCCACGGCAGGATAAACACGTCGGTCGCTGACCTGATTATAAGGAGTAAGTCCGGTTTCGCTAAACCACACACCACCGCCGCGGCATATCATGAGATAGGAACCGTCTTCACGTTGAGCAAACGTGAGATTGGAAAGACCCTCAATGATGCGCCGATCCCGGGGATTGAATTCAAATTTGCCGCGTTTCCACGGGCCGTTGGGCGAATCGGAGGTGTAGTTAGCACCGATAACGTAGATGGTATATTTCCCCTCTTTGCTCCGGAATGCTTCCGGATTATGCCCGCTGCCGATTTTTTCCTGAACTTTGAAAGGCCCGATTGAGTTATCACTCACAGCGTGGAAGACCAGCGAATTCGGCCACTCCGCGTGTCCCTTTGGGGATTTTTCCGACCAGCCGGCGACGTAAAGGTGATATTTCCCTTCGGAGTCGCGCAGGATATTTCCGCCCCAGTAGGACGTTTGGCGATCTTCGATTCCGTTGTCCACGTATCGGGGAATGACGCCGGGTGCACCCCAAGTATCGCTGGAGAGTGTCCCTTGGGGCATCGGCAGGAACCGATCCAAAAAGCGCGCCCCGGGGACGAGCTGTTTCCATTCTGGAGGGCGGGGGCGTTCGACGATTTGGGCGTGGAGGCCGACCGAAGTGGTAACGGCCCCCAGTAGGGCTATAGCACCGAAAAACGCGGTTTTCAGGGGGAAAGAATTCGTGAGCATGGGTGATCTGTTTGCTTCTTAAGAAGCGGACATCGAATCCCTTTTGCCTTGTCCCGCAAGGTTTTTCCGGGGGAACCATCTGGATTTCGAGTCCCTGAATTTTCCAGGCAACTTTTGTTTGACGCATTTCAAAAATTTTACGGAAAGTTCTGAAAGGTTCCTGCGATCCCTTCAACAAATGGATGCTGTCCGATGCAAACGACATTGACATCTCTTGATGCGGAAGTGCGAAAAAGTCTTTCACGACCTTGCATGAGAAATGGGTCGGCAAACGACGCAACGGGCGACAGACTTTTCAGGCGGTTTTGGGTTTTGTCTCCCTTCGTTCGGTGGCTCGCGCCAGCGTTATCAAAAAGTGCTGTTCGATTGCAACAAAGCGGCAGAACGGGTGTCCTTGGGCTCGTCTCTTTCCTCCTATGAAAATCATGCGTTCTTCTTTTTCCGCCCTGCTTACGCTTACCGCTGCAGTGGCCCTAACCTCGCTTTCCGCGACCCAAATCGTTACCGCAGATGGCGGGGATTCAAATAAGATTCCCAAGGTCGCCGGAACTTTACAGACCACTCCGCCGCCTGTCGGAGCCGAAGTACTCTTCGATGGCACCGAAGCCTCGCTTGATAAATGGGAGCCGGGCAACAAAGACTCCAAAGTGTGGCCTATTAAAAACGGAATATGGGTGGATACCGCGACGGATTTGTTCACCAAAAAATCCTACGGTTCCTGCCAAATTCATCTCGAATGGCGTGTCCCTGCCAATCGGGAAGTGAATGGCCAAAGCGGTGGCAACAGCGGCGTAATCTTTATGCCGAAAAAAGGCTGGTATGAGGTGCAGATCCTTGAATCCCATTCCAATCCGGGGACATACGCGGACGGTATCGCAGGCTCGATTTACCAGCATTCTGCGCCCAAGGTGAATCCGTCTCTTCCCAAGGGTGAATGGCAGAGCTACGATATTACTTTTACCGCTCCGAAGTTCGGCGAAAAAGGGGAAGTGCTCGCCAAGCCCAAATTTACCGTGATCTATAACGGGGTCGCGGTGCAGGAAAATTTTGAATTGAGCGGCACCACTCTTCGCCGCGGTTCCAAACTTTCGGCCCATCCGGCGAAACAGCCGATCATGCTTCAGTGGCATAAAGACCCAATAGAGTTCCGGAATATCTGGATTAAAGATCTCGAGAAATAGCCTGCCGTAATAATCGAGTCTGAAAATGATAATTGCTCCGGGCGTTTATACGCCGGAGCAATTTTGCTTCCAGCGCAACGCGGAGAGGGGGAGCGTTCACGAATACCGGCGGATGGTATCGAGAAATTCTTCCAACACCTCGCGTTTTCGCGCAGAGACACCGGGAAGTTTGATGGCTTCCTCGACCGTCTTGGGGCGGTATTTTGCCAATGATTCAATGCCTGTGTTGTGGAACACCATGAACTGCGGAATGCCGCCCCGGAGCTTGGCGATGACTGCCCGTTTCGCACGTAATTTTCCGAGAAGCATTTTCTCGTGGGCATCGGGTGTGGAGGCGGCGCTGCCTTTCCCGGTGCCTTTCTCTGCGGCATTTTTTCCGGCAAGGGCGGGAGCAGAAGTTTCCAGTGCGAGCGTTTCGCGATGATGCGATTTGCCGGGACTCCTGGTGGCACGGCGCGACGTTGTTGTCGGCAGCGGCGGCGGGGGAACGTTGTCGTATTCGTCCGAATCAAAATCGTCGGGGAAACGGTTTTCAGCCTCGCGCCGATTCTTGCGCGAACGCCCGCGTTCACGGGGAACTTGCATTGCGCCTGTGCGCGTCGGCCATTCCATTTTGAATGTCGCTGTGCCTCGCATCACCTGCGAGCCGCGGGAGGTCAGCGAGAGCAAGGGGATGGTGTTTCCGTCTTCCAATTTTTTTTCGACGCTCTTCACGAGGTTGACGGCTTCCATTTGGCGAAAGAGCGAGACGATGTAGTTGCGGCCTTCGGTGCGCAGGAGTCCGTAGGTGGAAAGCGCGTTGAGGCGGGCGTTGCGGATGCTTTCGGTGTCGGCCCCGGCGAGACATTCGATGATGCGGAGACGCCCGAATTTCGGGAGCCATTCGTCCGTGGAAATGCGTTCGGACATGCGCGCTACACCGCTCAATGCCTTGCGGACAATTTCCAGTTCTTCCACATCGGGGGCGCGTCGGTTGGCGTTTTCGGGGGCATCGCAAATATCGCAGCAATCGCAGGGGGCGGGGTCGGCTTCGCCGAAGTAGGCGAGTATCCATTTCTGGCGGCATTCGTTGGCGTAGGCGTATTGGACGATGGCTTCGAGTTTGCGCATGTCGCGGCGGCGTTTCTCCGCGAGAGCGTCCCAGTCCAACTCAAGTTCGCCGGCGGATTTCTCCGCCTGGAGCAGACGTGTGCCGCGGATGCGTTTTCCGGGAATGTCGAAACGCTCGATGATGTTTTTCCGGCTGAGAATGGACAACGTGGTGCCAACGGCCATCGGGTTCACTTTGCCGGTTTCTTTTTTGACGGCTTCGGCGAGGTCATCCACCGAGAGGCGGATGGAGCTGCCGTCTTCCTCCTTGGCGGCGAGTGCGCGCAACGTCTCATAGACACGCTGGATGGTGTCGCGGTCGGGATTCGTGCCCTCGAGAAAAAACTCCTGGATGCGCCGGTCGGTGTAATTGAAAAGCATTTCACAGTGCGCGGGCTTGCCGTCGCGTCCGGCGCGCCCGGCTTCCTGGTAGTAGGCTTCCACGCTTCCGGGCATCTCGAAGTGGACTACAAAACGGATGTCGGCGCGGTCTATGCCCATGCCGAAGGCGTTGGTGGCGACGGCAACAGAAGCGCCGCCGTGCATGAAGAGGTCTTGCGCGGCGGTGCGGGCGTTGTCGTCCATGCCCGCGTGATAGGCCACACAGTGCTTGGGGCCGAGGGCCTCACTGACGCGCTCGACGCTTTTGCGCGTGGCGCAATAGACGATTCCGGTTTTGTGTTTGCGGACGAGTTCTTTGATTCGCGCGATTTTTGCGGCGAAGAGCGAGTCGCCGCCCCGGGCGAGGTCGGGGGCAATTGAGTTGACGGCAAAGCGGAGGTTTTTGCGTCCGAATCCGGCCACGAAGGAGACGGCGTCGCGCAGGCGAAGTTGTTTGAGGATGTCGTCGCGCACTTCGGGGGTGGCCGTGGCCGTGAGCGCGACTACGGGCGGGCGCCCAAGGCGGTCGAGGGCTTCGCCGAGGCGGAGATAATCGGGGCGGAAGTCGTGCCCCCATTGGGAAAGGCAGTGGGCTTCGTCCACCGCAAAGAGGGAGACTTTTGCGGCGGAGAGCATGTCCACGAAGAAGCGGCTGCGGAAACGCTCGGGGGCGATATAGACGAGCTTGATTTCTCCGGCACGGATACGGCGGAAGACTTCGCGTTGCTCCTCCATGGTTTGGGAGCTGTTGATCATGCCCGCGGGGATGTTGCGTGCGGTGAGGGCGTCCACTTGGTCTTTCATCAGCGCGATGAGCGGCGAGACGACAACGGTGACGTCGGGCAGGAGCATGGCGGGAAGCTGGTAGCAGAGGGATTTTCCGCCGCCTGTGGGCATGATGACAAGAGTGTCTTGTCCGGCGAGAATGGTGCTGACGATGACTCCTTGCGGTTCCCGGAAGTCCGGGAATCCGAAATACTGTTGGAGGGCCTGCTGCGGGCTGAGCGTCATTTTGCGGGAAAGCTCCTGCCGTTTTTTGAAGACGTTGGCAAAGCCGGAAAACGGCGGAAGAAAAACCTCGCGGCATTCGGGCTTGGGGGCTTCCTTGCGAGGTATGAAAAAACTTTTGTTTTTGGGAGATGTTGTGGGTGCTCCGGGACGCAAGGCGGTGGTGCGCGAATTGCCGACGCTCATTGGTTCGCTCGGGGTGGACTGGGTAGTCGTTAACGGCGAAAATTCTGCCGGGGGCTCCGGGATTAACAGGGAGATTACGCAGGAGTTGGCTGGTGCCGGCGCGGCTGCTGTCACGCTGGGCGATCACGTCTGGGACCAGAAGGGTTTTCAGAATGAGATTGGGCTGTTGCCGAGGCTTTGCCGACCGGCGAATTTACCGCACCAGTGTCCGGGGGCGACGTATCTGATTGCGGAGAGCGCGGGCGGGGCACGGTTGCTGGTGTTCACGGTGTTGGGGCGGCAGTTTATGCGGCAGCACGTCGAGTGCCCCTTTGCGACGGCGGATCGTTTGTTGAATGAGCTTGAAGGGAAATACGATTATTCGCTGGTGGAAATTCACGCGGAGGCCACTTCGGAAAAGATTGCGATGGGGTGGTATTTGGATGGGCGCGCTTCGGTCGTGGTGGGGACGCATACGCACGTCGCCACGGCGGATGTCCGGGTGCTTCCGCGAGGGACGGCGTATCAGACGGACGCCGGGATGTGCGGGCCGCACGAAGGCGTGATCGGGCGCGATGTGCAGGCCGTGCTCGGCGCGTTTTTGGACGGGATGCCGCGGCGCTTCGCGGTTGCGGAGGGCGATGTGCGGTTGAACGGGTTGTTGGTCACGCTCAACGATGCGGGGTTGGCGGCGGCGGCGGAGCGTTTCGAGTGGTGCGGTGTGGTGTGATCGCAAGCGTCGCAGCAAAAGGTGACAGGCAACTTTGGGTTGACGCTTCGTTGTTTTGGGTGGGCATTTTTGTGGCGTAGGGTTTGGGGTTGTCGGTTAGCTGTCCTGCCCGCCGCGCATGGAGAACATCTCAGCGAAGTCATCTTTGGCGTGGGTTGCAAAGGGACGCACCTTCATGCCGCGACGCTTCGACGTGCGGGCCTGATACTCGCGGAGGTGCCCATTCACAAATTGATGTCCACCGATTATCGCTCCCTTGGTCAACCAACGCATCCGCAAGCGCAAGCGTTGTTCTGCGCTCAGTTTTCCGCCTGCTTTCAGGGTCTTTTCAAGTTCTGCGGCGGGGATGCTGGCACTGGTGAAATCGCCGCGTTTAGGGGTCGAACCTTTCCCGAATAACTTCATTCGGTATTCGGCGAGCACGGTGGCGTCGTCGAGTTTTTCGCCTTCTGCCATGGTGCTGCGGAGGCCCTGAACCATTTTTCCCCCGACTGCCTCAGCCTCGCCGTAGCCGCACCAGCGGTAGTCCTTCGGGTCTCGCACAATTCCGGCACGCACGGGGTTTAGGTCAATGTAGGCCGCGACAGTCCGCATCGCGAAGTGGTGATTTCCTTCGACTACGGTGCTGGTGAAACGTTCTGCCCAGAGGGTTCCGAAGCGGCTATGGTTCTGATTGAACCAGATCGAGAAGCGTTGTTTCACGGTCTTCATGAATTCGGAGAGGTCGCCCATACGTCGGAGCAGTTTATCGCGCACCTTCTGGGCGACGCTGCTGTTTTCGCGGAGCAAGTTTTCGAGGACTTCGATCGTCATCGTTGCCCACGGGGAGGGCGTCGGGTGGAGCACCTTATAGCGGCGAACGAGTTCCTTATCGGAGACATTCTTTTGTTCGGGCACTCTCACGAGAATGTGAAAGTGGTTCGTCATGATTGCGTAGGTGATGATCTCGACGCCCGAAAAATCTGCGGCTTGGTGAAGCTGTTTTCGCAGGGTCTCCTTGGCAGAGTTATCGAAGAGCATCTCTCCGTTTACGGTTCTGGTGACGCAATGGTAGATCGTGTCCGGGTGATTCGATTTGATACGGCGTTGGCGTGACATAGTGGTGATAGGTTCGCGTGCAT
>JAITXH010000185.1 GCA_031284845.1 Puniceicoccales bacterium
GTTCTGATCGGGGAGTGTGGTGACGATGGGTAAGGCCGCCGAGGAGCTTTTGCAGCTTCGGTATCGCCCCGTCGGCGATGGAAATGTGTGGCGTGATCATGTAAAAAAAAGTGTTGAAAAGTGAGTGGTGGTGATGTGTGGTGCGGGTTCCTCCGTATATCGTCGCAGATGCTGGCATTCAAACTTACGGGGGTATCGCGGGCGGAAGCATCTTACCCGCGACAACTTTTCAGGAGGCAGGCCATGGCTTGTCTCCTTTTTTTTGTAAGCCGACTGAACGGGGAGGCTTTCCCCTGCCGGGCGAGTTCGAGCATACAGGGTCGCGACACAAGCCATGTCTGGGCAAAGCTCCCGTTGTCGCCATGCAGGAACGGATTGACGCCCCGGACGCTTTTTCGTCGCCTGTTGGTCGGGAGGGTGCCATGCCGTTTTAACTCGCTTCACCGGATAGGATTCCAGCGGGACAAGCAAGAAAATCCTTCTGCCAAGATGCCGATATGCGTGAGGCAGAGGCGGCAAGCGGTAGATGGTTGCGCCCCCGTCCAACGCCCCACGGTTTTTTTTACGAAATAGGCGGGATGAGTCTATTTATTGGTTTCCATTTCACAGATTCTCTTTTGACTCCCTCTCTTCTCACCTGCTCCATGAGCAAATTTCTCTTTGTCATAAACCGCACAGAACACTGGACGTTGAACCTGCCGCAAGCCGCTGTCGTCACCGCCCGCCAATACCTCACTGACCCCAGGTTTGCGCTCATGCGCGGTGTGCGCGTCATCAACCTCTGCCGCTCATTTGCCTACCAGACCAACGGCTACTACGTCTCGTTGCTGGCCGAGGCACGCGGGCACAAACCGCTTCCGCGCATCACCACCATTCAGGACGTCAAGTCGGCCTCCATCATACGTTCCGCTTCGGGCGACGTGGATGATCTCGCCGAGAAGACATTCGCCCACCTCAGCGAGACCTCCTTTGAACTGGCCATCTACTTCTCGCGGGGCGTCCACCCGCACTACGACCAGCTCTGCCGCCAAATCTTCAACACTTTCCCCGCGCCGCTCCTGCGCGCCTTGTTTCGCAAGACAGAAGAGGGTTGGGAATTGCGTAACGTCTCCACCATTTCGCTTCAGGAAATCCCCGGCGAGCACGTCCCCGCGCTCCTCGACCGCGCCACCGAGTTCGTCCAGCGGGGCACCACGCCGGCCCGCCCGAAGCCCAGTGGCCGCTACGACATGGCCATACTCTGGGACAAGGACGAGAAGAACAGCGCCTCCAATGAAAAAGCCATCCAGCGCTTCATCCGCGCCGCAGATAAGCTTTCCATAGACACCGAAATCATAGACCGCGACGACTTCGGGCGCATCGGCGAATTTGACGCCCTCTTCATCCGTGCCACCACTGCCGTCAACAATTACACTTTCCGCTTCGCCCGCGTTGCCGAGTCCGAGGGGCTTGTCGTCATGGACGATGCGGCCTCCATTATCCGTTGCTCCAACAAGGTCTATCTTGCCGAACTTTTTGAACGGCACGGCATCCCTATGCCCCGCACGCATGTCGTCCACCGCGACAATGTGGACAGCGTGCTGGAGTCGCTTGGCCTGCCCATCATTTTGAAGCAGCCCGACAGCGCTTTTTCGCTCGGCGTCGTCAAGGCCGAGGCCAAGGAGGAATACCTGCGCATCGTCAACGAACTCATTGATAAATCCGATCTCGTCATCGCGCAGCAATATCTGCCCACCGACTTTGACTGGCGCATAGGCATACTCGACGGCAAGCCACTCTACGCGTGCAAATACTACATGGCCCGCGGCCATTGGCAGATCTACAACCCCGGTGAAAAAACCGCAGCCAAGGGCACTGGGCGGCACGAGACGCTGCCCGTGGAAGTGGCCCCGCGCTCGGTCGTGCGCATCGCGCTCAAGGCGGCAAACGCCATCGGATGCGGATTCTACGGCGTGGATGTCAAGGTGGTGAACGGCAAACCCTACGTGGTCGAGGTGAACGACAATCCGAGCGTGGATGCCGGTGTGGAAGACGGTGTTTTGCGCGAGACGCTTTACGAGCGCATCATGGAGTTTTTCCTGCGTCATCTGGAGCGCATCAGCGACGGACGCGAGGTATGAATTCCGTGAAAATGGGCCTTTCGGACAAGTTTGTAAAAAAAAAGCTGGACTTGCTGCGGCCAACAGAGAATGTCCGCCCTTCTCTTTTCAAAAACATAAATAACACACATGGGTAATCTGAAAAAGAAACGCCGCTTGAAGATGAACAAGCACAAACGCCGGAAGCGCTCAAAAGCCTCCCGTCACAAAAAGCGTTTGTGGGGCTAACCCGCTTCTAAGCCGGTTGCCGCCGGAACAATTTGCAAGCAGCCGGAGTTCGCTCCGGCTGCTTTTTCATTGCACGGGCAGCTTGATTTCCCCGCAGAGGTGCGGCGGCGCAACGGCAAGGGCGGTAAAAAAACTGTTGTTTTTTCGTTTTTCAAAAAACCAAATACCGGATGTCAAACGCTCATATACATCATGCGCCGGTAAAAGAACATTCCGGCTATCGTAATTCCATGGCTTTCCAAACATCACGACACCGCATTCTTTCCACGTTGACCGCAGGGCTATTCCCCCGCGTCCGCAACGGCTTCCGCTTTCTGGTCCCCGTTGCCGTCAGCCTTCTTTTCGCCGTTGTGCTCACGGCGCAGTCCGTCCGGTGGTCGCCCGCGTCGGGCACGCTCGCCAAGGATCAGGAGACCCAGTTGAGCCTCGTCTTTGAGAATTGCGAGCCGGTGAACGGCAGCGTGCCGCTTCCCGGCGTCACGGGGCTGGAGTTTGGCTCCCCGCAAGTCAGCCGCTCGTCTTCGTTCAGCAACGTCAACGGGCGCTTTGAGAACCGGAGCACCACCACCTATCACTATGCCGTCAAGGTGGGGAGCGCGGAGAAGGTCACCATCCCGGCGTTCACCGTCGAGACTTCCCGTGGCAAGCTCACTGTGCCCGTCGCTGCGTTTGCCGTAGGGAGTGCCACGGTGGGGCGCGGCAATTCCGTCAAACTGGAAAATGCGGCCAACTCACAGATTACCGTCCCGGAGAAAAACGTCTGGGCGGGGGAAGTCTTTCCGCTCACGTATTCGCTCGCTGTAGACACCGCTTTTTCTCCGCAACTGGGCAGCGCCCCTCGCTGGGAGAACCCGCCGCTGGCAGTCGAAGATTTCTCCGGGGAACCTACGCAACGCAGTGAATCGCGCAATGGGGCCAATTTTGCCATTCTCGATTATCCCACGCGTGCCATGGCTGTGAGCGAGGGGCTGGTGGAATTGCCCTCCGTGAAACAACTCATACGCCTCGCCTCAGGGCGTGAACGCGAAGATATTTTCAGCTTCAGCTTCGGGCCGTCACGCTCCTCATTCGATATCACCAGCGCCCCGGCCCGCATAAATGTCAAACCGCTCCCGAAGCCCGCACCGCAAAACTTTTCGGGTGCCGTGGGCCGGTTCACATTCACCGCAAAAGCCGTCCCTGAAAAAGTCGCAGTCGGCGACCCCGTCACATGGACGCTTGAGCTTGCCGGCACGGGCAATTGGCCATCGCTCAACGCACTCCCGGCACGCGACGTTTCGCGGGATTTCCGGGTCGTCTTGCAACCGCGTGCCCAGAAGACGCAATCCGGGGGAAAACTTTTTGAAGGCACGCTCTCCGAAGATGTCGTCTTGATGCCCAGCCGCCCCGGGCATTACACGCTTGGCCCGGTCAAGGTCTCCGTCTTCAACCCGGGCACCGGTGCGTATGAGACATTGAGCGCTCCTGCCGTGACCGTGGAAGTCACCCCTGCCGCCAACGGCGCACCCGCTCCCTTTGCGCCCCCGCCGCCCGCCGGCGCAAGCGTATCGGCTCCGCCCGCTGAGTCTCCGTCTGCGCCACGCACACTTGCGCCGCCTGCATCCGTGCCCGCGAAGATTCCCCTTGAGCCGCTGCCGCCTGCCGCGGCCTCTCCCGCGCCCGTGGATGCGGCCTCGCTGTTCCCGTGGTTGCTGGCCGCCGGGCTTTGGCCGCTTCTCCTCTGGGTGGCGCTGGCATGGCGTCGCGCCCGTGTGACTGACCCGCTGCGGGTGCGCCGTGAAGCACGCAAGCAGCTTGAGAAAATATTGCGCGGGCTGGCCGGGGTGCAGCTCCTGCCGGACAGTGGCGCAGAGTCTCTCGCATCCGGCAATCAACCCCCGCCGCCCCTTACCCGCCTCTTGTTGGAGTGGCAGCGGGCTACCGCCGCCTTCTGGGGCGTGGCTACGGCTGCCCCGTGTGCCGGGCAACTTCCGGAGGCCCGCTGGGTCGCTCTTTGGGAAGAGGCGGATCGCGTGCTTTACCGTCCGGCTGCCCTGTTGCCTGAGGGTTGGATTGACGAGGCGAAAGCTGCGCTTGGCTCAGCCCGTCTTCCGTGGTTTGCCCCGTGGCGTCTCTTGTTGGGCAGAAATTTATTCCCGTTTTTCTTCGCTTTGGCTCTGGCACTGACGGCGCAGTTTCAGGCCACTGCCGCTGAAACGCCTCCGGAGGCGGCTTATGCCCGCGCCGATTTCAAGACTGCCGAAACCGGCTGGCGGAAACGTCTGGATGCCGATCCCGCAGATTGGAGTGCGCGGCATAATCTCGCCCTCGCCCTCGCCCAGCAAGACAGGTGGGGTGAATCCGCTGCGCAATCCGTGGCGGCGTTTTTGCGGCAACCTGCACATCCTGCTGTGCGTTGGCAATTGCGTCTTGCGCTCGAGAAAGCTGCCTACACGCCGCCGCCGCTCACTCTGTTTCTCGCCGAAGGGCCGCGGGGCACGCTTGCTTCGCTCGCCGCACCGGGAATCTGGCAATGCGCCCTCATCGCCGCCGTGTTCATTGCCGCTCTCGGCGCAGCATTGGCGCTCGCCGGTGCTTATCGTGCGAGGAAATGGGTCGTCTGGTCGGGCGTGGGCTTTTTTATCGCAGGCACCGCCGCGGCCTCTCTCGCCTTTGTCGCACTTCGCGCCTATGGCACGTTGGCGGATACGCGCGCCGCAGTGGTTTGGAAGGCCTCGACGCTTTATTCTGTGCCCACGGAGGCAGATGGGACGCAAAAGACGACTCCGGTGGTCGCCGGTGCCGTCGTATTGGTCGAAAAAGAATATCTTGGATGGCGCCGGGTGACATTTGCCAACAAGCAGATCGGCTGGCTGCGTGCTGACAATATTGAGCTATTATGGCGGTAATTATCCTCAACGGCTCGTTGAGGATTTATAGCTTAAGCATCCAGTCCGGTGTTCCTTTTGGCTTTCTTTCTGCGGAGAAGCCCTCCTGCCAGTTTCGTGAGCACGAGCACCACGCCGTGCGCGGCGACTATGGTCATCCCCGTGGGGAGATCTTTTAGGTAGGCGACGGTAAATCCCGCCATTGCGCCGAGAAGCCCTAACAGGGGCGCGAGCACAAAAAACGTCCTCATGCTTCCGGCTATGCCGTGTGCCGCCAACGCGGGCAGCAACATGACCCCAAGGCATACAAGCGGCCCGGTGATGTAGACGGCGGCACAGATGATAGCCCCCGTCACACCGAGAAGCAGAGAGTTCCACAGCAATACATTTCGTCCCGCTGCTGCCATGAAACCGGGGTCTGCTCCGGCCCACAAAAATTCATGGCGGAAGAGGGCCAGGACCACCGCCGCAGGAAGCAACACCACGACGACCAGCCGCAATTCGCCTGGCCCTGCCGCGACAATTTCTCCGCGCAGCAATCCGGCAAATATGCTCTCCGCATGAGGGTGGTAGGCGAGCAGCAGAATCGTTGCCGCTCCTGCCAGGGCATAGAGGGCACCGTGCCGCGAGTCCGCTGCGCCACCGGAGCGCTGCTCCAGCCAGGCCAGGACCAGCAGCGCACACAATGTAGCCAGCAGTGCGCACAAGAGGCTGAAAACGCTGCTCCACGCGCCGCCCTGACCGGAGGCGGCAGCGGCGGCAGTGCATTGCCCGCCGGCCTCAAGCAAGAGCCATCCTGCGGACATCCCCGCCGCAGAGACCTGAGGCAGCGCGACACCGAGAAAGGTGGCACGGCGCAAGAGGAGGAAGCATCCGGCCAGCGGTGCCACGGTGCCGAGCAGGATGGTGGCCCGGAATGCGTGTTTGAGCAAAAAGCCGTCGGAAAAAAATTCCAGTAAAAGGGAGATCATGGCGTTCTTTATTTCAGGGTGGTGATGGTGGCGGTGCCGTCGCTCAAGTGAACGCGGTGGGTGGCGAGGCGGGCGACCAGCGCCGGGTCGTGGCTTGCCAGCAGGATGGTCATGCGGGCGGCTTTGTGCAGCGCCTCCAGCAGTGTCGCGATGTGCTCAAGGGAACTGGCGTCAACGCCGGAGACCGGTTCGTCGAGCGCGAGCACATCGGGTTGCAATACCAGCGCACGGGCCAACAAGACGCGCTGGCGTTGCCCACCGGACAGCTCCGAGAACCGCCGCCGCGCAAATCCGGCGGCACCAGTTTGGGCGAGGGCCGTCTCCACGCGTGCGTGTGCTTCCTTGCCGACAGGTTTTCCCGGAAGCGCGGCAAAATGCGCTCCGGCTAAGACGACATCATATCCGGAGAAAAGGTATAAGTCGTCCAATTTGTCGCGCTGGCTGACGATGCCGATGCGTGGTTTCCGGGCGGGAGTGTCGCCGAAATCAAACCCCAACTCTCCGGAGAGAAGCGGCTGGAGTCCGGACAACGTGGAGAGGAGCGTGCTCTTCCCTGAACCGTTGTCTCCGGTGAGTGCGACAAGGGAGGCGGCGGGCAGGGTGAGTGTGATGTTTTGCAAGACGGCATGTCCGGGGTAACCGAAGGAAGCTTCTCTGCAATAGATGGCGAGTGGCTGCATGATGATTCGGGGGATTTATGTGAATAGACGGAACGCTTTCCAGTCGTCATTTCAGCGCGGCTTCCACGGCGGCGACGTTATGTTCAATGAATGCGAGATAATCGTCTGTGCCGGCAACGCCTCCGGGCATTAACGGCAGGCGAAGGAGTTTTGCGCCGGATTCAGCGGCGACACGTTCGCAGGTGCGCGTCGGGCGGTTTGGCTCTGCGATGATGAGTTTCACGCCGCCGCTCTTCATGCGCCCGATGAGGGAGACGAGATGCGAGGCCGATGGCTCAATGCCGGGTTTGGGTTCGATCGTGTCTGCTAACTTAAAATGGAAAGTCTCCAGAAAGTAGTTGAACGAATGGTGGTAGGTGACGATGGAAGCTCCGCGCCACGGTGTGAGGCGGCGCTGCCAATCGGCAAGGCGTTTCCCGACAACGTCGCGAAATTGCGCGGCACGGGCGCGGTAAGCGGCGGCGTTGGCGGTGTCCAATTGCGCGAGCCGTTCTGCAAGTGCGAGCGCGACATGCGCGGCGTTGGACGGGGAGAGCAAGAAGTGCGGATTGCCGGACGGGTGGACATGGTCTTGCGAGTGGTCCACCGTGTGCGGCACGCCGCTTAAGGTGATTCCTGCGCTTTCAGAGGCGGAGAAACGCCCCGGCGCTCCGGGCAGGATTTTCGCATTTCGTGCGTTCTTGACGAGAGGCAGGAGCCAGCCTTCTTCCAAGTCCGCGCCACCCTCGATGAGCAAATCGGCTTTGTTCAAAACGCGGAGGAAGCTCGGACGTGCGTCCACAAAGTGAGGGTCTTCAGTCGCCCGCGCCAGCGTTGTAACCGTTACGGAAGTGCCGCCGACGGAAGTGGCCAGTGCGCCGAGATCGGGCGTCGTGGCGACAATGTTTACGCCGGCATGCGCGGCGGAGGCGCTGCCAAAACAGGCGAGCGCGGCGAACAGTGTTCGCAATGTTTGGAGAAGTTTCATGATGAAAAAAGTTGGAGATTTTGTGTGATGTGTGGACTGGCTTGAATATTTCATGGAGATTCTGGCGGATTGATCTGGTTTTTACCCGTCTGCCGCTTGAGATTCCCACTCTGCGCACCACAAGGTGCGCGGCGGGAAACCGCAAGCAACATTCAGCTCAGAATCTCATGAAATGCGCGGGTTAGAATTTGTGTGCAGCGTGGCTGCCGAGGAGAAATTCCACTTGGAACCAGACGCTATGCACACTGCCAAAGGATGCGCCGTGGTCGTAGTTGTATTGGATGCGGACACGGGAGAACTCGCTCGGATACCACGTCAACGCAGGAGAGATGCGCCAGCGGCGGGCGCGTTTGGTCTGTGCAGGCAGCAACGGAGCAAGTGCTACGGCGGCGCTGAAGGTTGAAGGCCCGGCGACACTGCGATGATACTTTCATACGTGAAAAATTTCATCATGAATGGGATAATTTCTACGCATGCTTCCCACACGATCCAATCATTCTGGCATGTTTTTCCGGCACCGATGATTTTGTTCATCCACGGATTACCTGTAATTCCCGGTTTCTGGTGAATATGAGTCGCTGTGCCCGCTTCGCGTATCCGCGGCTAAAATTGTTATTTTCCGGTATTTTTTGTTTTCACCAAATCCATTTCAATCAATTGCAAAACGAGATCCAAAACTAATTCGCTCGTGTAAGGCGAATTCATATAATCAAAACCATGTTTTCGCTCCAGCCAAGGGTCGCTGATGGCTTCGTGCATGGAGCCTTTATATGGGCCATCGGTAACCTGAGTGAAAATTTTATTTTGCATCATGCGCGCCAGCATTTGCGAAAAAAAAGGATCATTCGTGTGTTTATATAAACGACTCAAACAACGCAATTTTTGATTTCCGTAAGAATAAACTGAATACTGGTTGTAATGCTGTTGTTCTGAGGAGGCACCCTGAGTCGGATTTTTCACCCAACTTAATTGTTTGGGGCACCAACTTAGCAGGGCGAGATTGGCGTTGGCAATGGCGTGCTCCAAAGCGTCTTTTTCTCCCGTGCGGTCATATTTATCCAGCCAGTATTGCACGAT
>JAITXH010000083.1 GCA_031284845.1 Puniceicoccales bacterium
TGGTGAGCGGTTCGTTCTGGCGTTGCAGAAGTTCATCGAAGACTGCGCAGTGCGTTTGCAGGAACGAGGCGGCGTCTTGGAGTGAAACGAGCATGGCGGAAAAGCGGGAAAAGAAGTTCGATGCAAAGTATGAAGCGCTTGAGCTATGGCGCAAGAATAACTAAGGTTACCGCAATGCCACTCAGCCCGTTCGCTCGGCCTCCCGTTGATAGATAATTTTTAGTGCGTCGTCGGAGATGAGGGGGGAGGGGGGATTAAAAATGAAAAACGGCGGTGGAGCGGCGGGGACGCCGCTGCTCCGGAGTCGCGCCCGGGCACGTATCTGATGATTTCCCTAGCCGGAGGCTTAGAAACAAATAAAGCACGAATCACAAGGGATTCGTGCTTTATTTGGCTTAAAAGGCTGCGATGCCTTATTCGGCAGGCGGGGCAACCGGGGCTGCTTCGGCTGGAGCGGCTTCCACCGCAACAGGCGCTTCAGCGCTTTCGGTTGCTTTTCCCTTTTTCGCTTTAGGAGCTTTTTTGGCAGGCTTTTTAGCCTTTTTATAACCCTCGTCCGCCGCGGCGACTAACTCGATGAGGGCGGTTTCGGCCCCATCGCCTATACGGGCACCTAGTTTATAGATGCGGGTGTAGCCGCCTTTGCGGTTCAAGAATTCGGTGGCGCGTTCTGTGAAAAGTTTCTTCACGGCATCCACATCGCGCACACGCGCGATGGCGAGGCGTCGGAAGTGGACTTTGACCGCTTTGTCTTCGGTGAGAGCGGCTTTCTTTGCGTAAGTGATGATTTTTTCAGCGAAGGGGCGCACCGCCTTTGCTTTTGTGAGCGTGGTTTGGATGCGACCATGGGTAAAGAGCGCGGTGGCCAACGAGGCCACAACGGCCTCGCGGTGTTCGCGTTTCAATCCTAACTGGTGACTGTGCTTTCTGTGACGCATGGATAAAATGATTTACTGGTTGATTTGCTTGGTTGCCCTGATGGTGATTTAGCGGGCTTTGTCGAGGAGACGCTCGTCGAGCTTCATGCCGAGCGAGAGGCCGAGTTGTTCGAGTTTGGCTTTGATTTCGTTCAGGGACTTTTTGCCGAAGTTGCGATACTTCAACATTTCCTGTTCCGATTTCATCGCGAGTTCGCCAACGGAGGTGATGTTTGCGTTGTTGAGGCAGTTTGCCGCACGCACGGAGAGTTCGATTTCGTTGACCGACATGTTGAGAAGTTTGCGCAGGCGGTTCTGCTCTTCGCTGACTTCTTTGCCTTCGGATTCGAACTCGATATCATGCGAGGAGGCATCGTTGAAGATGTCGAGGTGGTGGCGCAGGATGGCACCGGCTTCCTTCAATGCATCGTCGGGCGTGATGCGTCCGTCCGTCCAGATTTCCAGAATGAGTTTATCATAATCTGTCATCTGTCCGACGCGGGTGTTTTCGACGGCATATTTCACAAGACGCACCGGGCTGAAAAGCGAATCCACGGGGATGATCCCGATGGCTTGGTCTTCATTTTTATTTTCCTCGGCGGGACTCCAGCTGCGGCCTACTTTGACATCAATCTCGGCGAAGAACCTGTGTTTGCGATCGAGGGTGCAAATGGGTTGTTCGGGATTGATGATGTCGAGGTCGGAAACGAGTTGGATATCTTGTGCTGTGACAAGGCCTTCGCGGTCAACATCAATAAGGACTTTGAAGTTATCGCGCTTTTTGGCTTTGAAGAGAATTTTCTTCAGATTGAGGACGATATCAGTGACATCTTCGACAACCCCTTCGATGAACTGAAACTCGTGCTGGACTCCATCTATTTTGATGCCGCTGATGGCGGCGCCTTCGATAGAACTGAGAAGCACGCGGCGCAGTGAGTTGCCGATGGTGTGCCCGTAGCCGGTTTCAAATGGTTCAGCGACAAATTTAGCGTAGGTCGTGCCGTTTGAGGCTGTTTCGTCCTTTTTCAGGCTTTTCGGTAATTCAAATTTACCAAGACGTTTGGGCATGTTATATACTCCCTTTTAGGTTTTGCTTCAATGAGTTGTGTGTGGCTTAACGGCTGTAGAACTCGACGATAAGCTGGATGTTAATGTCCGAAGGCAATTCTTCGGCGGCGGGCAGGCGGTTGACGACGCCTTTGAGGGTGTCGTTTGCCATGGCGAGCCAAGCAGGCACGGCGCGGTATTGGTTTTCTTCTGTGCCGCGTGTGGCAAGCTGTTTGGAGGAGGTGCGAGGGCGCACGGAAACTTCGTCTCCGGGTGTTACGGTGTAACTGGGAATGTCCACTTTATGTCCGTTGATGGCGATGTGCCCGTGGCAGACGAACTGGCGGGCGGCCTGCCGTGTGCGGGCGATGCCAAGGAGATAGACTATGTTGTCGAGGCGGGTGTGGAGGAGGCGGAGAAAATTTTCGCCTGTGACGCCGCCTTGGCGCTTGGCCCTGGCAAAAGTGAGGCGGAACTGTTTTTCGTTGAGGCCATACATGAGGCGCAGTTTCTGCTTCTCATTCAGCCCGGTGCCGTATTCGGACACTTTGCGGCGCTTGGTCGGGCCGTGGATGCCGGGCGGGTAGGGCTTATGTTCCTCCGCTTTGCTGGCGGTGAATATGTTTTGGCCGAAACGGCGGTTGATTTTGCTGGTGGGTCCTGTGTAGCGGGACATGTGTTTTTTATTTGGATGGTGGCTATTGAGTCTGCCGCCCGGATTGCCATCACCGGACGGGAAAGTTGTTACGGTTTTCAGCGCACCGCATTTTCAGGGGTGCGCCGATTTATTACACGCGGCGGCGTTTGGGGGGGCGGCACCCGTTGTGGGGGATGGGCGTGGCGTCCACGATACCGCTGACGGTCAGTCCGAGGTTTTGCAGGGCGCGGATAGCGCTGTCCCGACCCATGCCGGGGCCTTTGACTTTGACAAACACTTCTTTGAGTCCGTGCGACATTGCGACGCGTCCGGCATCTTGACAGACGACTTGAGCGGCGTAGGCGGTGGACTTACGCGAACCGCGGAAGTTGTTTTTCCCGGCGGTGGCCCAAGAGATGACGTTGCCGCTTTGGTCGGTGAATGTGACCTTGGTGTTGTTGAAGGTGGCGAGTATATGGCAAACGCCGTTGGTGATGTTTTTCGATCCTTTGGCTTTGCGGATTTTCACTTCCTCAAGACCTTCGGAGAGGAGGTCTTTGGCGGTGATTTCCTTTTTCTCGGGAACGGCTTCGGGGGCGGCTTCGGTCTTGGGCTGCGCAGCGGCTTTTTCTTTTTTAGGCGCTGCCTGTTCGGCGGCGGCGGGCGCGGGTGCTGCTTCAGCGGCGGGCGCGGTGGTGAGATCCTTCTCGTCTTGGCTCATGTGTTGGAAAGAGGTTGTTGGCTGTTATGCGGCTTTTTTCATGGCGCCGATTGTCTTGCGCGCACCTTTGCGGGTGCGGGCGTTCGTGCGGGTGCGTTGACCGCGCACGGGCAGACCGCGGAAGTGGCGCAATCCGCGATAACATTTGATGGCCTGAAAGCGCTTCAGGTTTTGGCCGATTTCCCGGCGCAAATCACCTTCGCACTTATAGCCGCGTTCGACTATATAGGCGACGATTTTGTTGAGTTGCTCTTCGGAAAGATCTTGAGCGCGCAAGGCGGGATCAATCCCGAGCGCGGCCACGATTTCAGTGGCGCGTGCGGGGCCAATGCCGTAGATGTAGCGCAGAGAATACTCAACGCGTTTGTTGTTTGGAATGTCGACACCGAGGAGGCGAGGCATAATTTGTGCTTTTTGTGGACTGTGTTTGTTGAGAAAAGGACGGGAAAATGAAGATATTTCCTGCCGTTGTGAAGTAAAAAATGATTTTTTTTGAATCTACTCCGTAACTTCAATGAAGAACGGGAGATAATCGCTTAAGATTTTGGTGTGCATGTTAGTTGCAGATTGTCTCTTGATGCCTTGTTCTGCGTGCTGCAGGCTTTGGCTGCGGCGGGAGGCTGAAGGAACGGCAAAACCGGAGTGGATTCTCATGCGATTTGCTGGGCTTAAGCGGCCCTTGTCAGGATCTCCGGTTCTCCGTCTGTGATGAGGACGGTGTGTTCATAATGAGCGGAGGGGGAGCCGTCTTTGGTAACGGCGGTCCAGCCGTCTTGGGTGACGATCACGGCGGGTTTCCCCAGGTTGATCATCGGCTCGATGGCGAGCGTCATGCCGGGGCGCAGGAGTGCGCCGGTGCCGGGGCGGCCCAAGTTGGGCACTTGCGGCTCTTCATGCATACCGCGTCCGACGCCGTGGCCGACGAATTGCTCGACGATGCCGTAGTTGGCGAAGCGGACGTGGCGCTCGATGGCGTGTGAGATGTCGTGGACGCGGTTGCCCGGGCGGGCCTGGGCGATGCCGACGTGGAGTGCTTCTTCTGTGGTCTTGCACAGGGCGCGAACATCAGCGGCGACAGGCTCTACAAGGACGGTGCGGGCGTTGTCGCCTACAAATCCTTTGGCGCGCACGACGACATCGAGTGAGACGATATCTCCGGTGTGGATGATGCGCTTGCCGGGAATGCCGTGGACGACTTCTTCGTTTACCGAGATACACGTGTAAGCGGGATAGCGGTGGCGTCCGTGTTTGTAGTTGAGGCTTGCGCTCTCGACTCCGTGTGCGGCCATGATATTACGGGCGGCTTCATCAAGCTCCTGGGTGGTTACGCCAGGGCGGACGAGAAGCGTCAGCTCATCTAAAACGGCGGCGGCAGCCCGGCATACTTGGCGCATGAGGGTGATTTCCGCAGCGGTCTTGATTGGGATCATGAGACAATGGGCGATGTGAAAGAACGATGGCTGTCCGGGATGGCTTTATCCTACAAATTTTCCTGAAATCCGCGCCCGGCTTTGACTGATCTTTTGGCGGTTTGCCATCTGTGGCTTCCGTTCCGGGCACAGCGAGGTGCGCGGCGGGAATCTCCAAATGGCATCCAACTCAAAATCACAGGCAAATCTTTTGCGTTTTTCATGAAATGTGCGGGTTATTGGACAGTTGAATTAAGAAAATTACTCACGGCTGCGGCTGCGCCGAGTATGAGGATGGCGATACAAATGAACCCGAGGCGTCCGAGTCCCTTTTTCTCGCCGTAGTCGGCGACCTTGCGCGAGGGCGTGGGGATGTTGAGTCCTCCGATGCGGCCTTTTTTCAAGAAGCCTTCGTAGTGGCGCTGGAGAAGGATGGCTTCGATTTGCGCCATTGTATCGAGCGAGACGCCCACGGCAATCAACCCACCAGTGCCGCCCATGAGGTAGGCGAGGCGTTGGGGGAAATTCAATTGTATGGCGAGGAGGTCCGGCAGGAGGGCGATGGCGACGAGGAAAATCGAGCCGGCGAGTGTGAGGCGGTCCATCACGAAGGCGAGGAACTTCGCCGTGGAATCGCCCGGACGGATGCCAGGGATGTAGCCACTGTTCTTTTTGAGTTCGTCGGCGATCTGAATAGGTTTGAACATCAGGGCGACCCAGAAATAGCTGAACGCAAAGATGAGTGCGGCTTCAACGAGGTAATACCACCATGCGCCGCCGCGTTGGAACTGTTCCGCTACTCCGACCAAAAAGTTGAGCGACGGAGTCAAGCCGGCTGCCCACCTGAACATCATGGACGGGAAGCTCAATATGGCGCTGGCAAAAATGACGGGCATGACGCCTGCAAAATTGATTTTCAAAGGGAGATAGGATGCTTGTCCGCCAAACATCTTACGTCCTACGAGGCGCTTGGCGTATTGCACCGGGATCTTCCGGATGGTCTGCGCCACGGCTGTCATGGCTGCATAGACGATGATGCCCATCGCGAGTATGCCCAGCAGGTGCTCGACGGTGTATTGTTGGGCGGTGCTGCCGATTTGTTTTTGTCCGAACGCGCCCCAAAATTGTTTTGTGGCTCCGGGCAAGTCGGCAAGGATACCGACCGTGATGAGAATGGATGTGCCGTTGCCGACACCGCGCTGCGTGATCTGTTCACCGAGCCACGTCATGATGAGCGCCCCGGCAGTGAGAATGACCACTGACATGGCGATAAAGAGCGGCTTGTTAATAACCAGCAACTCTATGCTCGGCCCCGATGAAAGGCCGAGAACCATGCTCACTGACTGCGGATTGCTCAACGCGCCGGCGAGCATGAAGCTCTGCACGATGGCAATCAGTATCGTCAAATAGCGGGAATACTGGGCAATCTTCTGACGCCCGACATCGCCTTCCTGCTGGAGTCGTGAAATGGATGGCACGACTGCTCCCATGAGCTGCATGATGATGCTCGCGCTGATGTAGGGCATGATGC
Organism: Puniceicoccales bacterium; assembly: GCA_031284845.1. Classification (GTDB taxonomy): domain Bacteria; phylum Verrucomicrobiota; class Verrucomicrobiia; order Opitutales; family UBA953; genus CALNBE01. The sequence goes on from JAITXH010000083.1 coordinate 6,263, forward strand.
CGAGGGCAAAAATGGCACCCTTGAGGAGCGCACCTCCGGTGAAGAGGTTATACATCGCCATGACTCCCGCGGTGCTGGAGTCCATGCGTTCTTGAAGCATCTTCTCCAACACTGCCGGATCAATGCCCGGCAGGGGAATGCAAGCGCCCATGCGAGCCACAAACAGCAGCCCGAGGGCGACCAGCAGACGCTGGCGCAGTTCCGGGATTTTCCAACAATTGGCAAAGGCCTTGAACATGAGAAATGGAAGTAAGAACTAAAAACTATGTGCGTGCGAGATGCTGCAATGCTCTCAGTTCTTGGCTTCCGGCGCGGGAGTCTCGGGTTGTTGTTCGAGTTTCAATTCTACGGCTTTCCCTCCGGCAGCTTCGATCTTAGCTTTGGCCGAGGCGGAAAATTTGTTTGCTGAGACAGTGACTGCCCGGGTTATTTCCCCGACGCCGAGCACTTTTACCAAGGTGGCGTTTTTGCGAAGCAGGCCGGCCTTTACGAGAACATCGCGATCCACTGTGTCTGCGGTGACTTTTGCGATGGTGCTCAAGTTCACAACGGCGAAATCAACGCGATTGATGTTGTTGAAGCCGCGGTGCGGGAGTTTACGGTAAAGGGGCATCTGCCCGCCTTCAAAACCGGGACGGACGCCGCCACCTGAGCGGGCTTTCATGCCCTTGTGTCCGCGACCGGACGTCTTGCCGTGTCCGCTGCCGCGTCCGCAACCGAGGCGTTTATGGCGATGTGTGGAACCGGTGATTTTGGGCAAAGTGTGAAGTTTCATGAAAAGACGAAATGTTAGTGTTTTTTAATTAAAAGTTTTTTTGAATGGAGGGTTGGATTTCAAACCGGAAACCGGCGGCGTGCGCAGGCTTCCATGTTTTCGATTTGCCCCTCCCTGACTTTATCAGGCACGGGTGGCTTTGATTTGTTCGAGCGTGCGCAGTTTGTGAAGTCCGGCGAGCGTGGCTTTGACGACGGCCTGAGGATTGTTTGAGCCGAGGGATTTCGAGAGCACATCTTTCACTCCGACGACTTCGAGGACGGCGCGGACGCCGCCGCCGGCGATGACGCCGGTGCCGGGTGCAGCCGGGCGCAAGAGCACGCGTCCGCCATCGGACTCGCCATAGACATCGTGCGGGATGGTGTTCGCGCGCAGATTCACGGGCTTGAGTGCGCGGTGGGCGCGGTCAGTGCCTTTGCGGATGGCGTCGGGCACTTCTTTTGCTTTGCCGTAGCCGATGCCCACATTGCCTTTGCCGTCTCCGGAGACGACGAGTGCGGCGAAGCTGAAACGGCGTCCGCCCTTTACCACTTTGGCGCAGCGGTTGATGTGGACGACCTTGTCAATGTATTCGGCACCTTGCACGTCGGCTTGCGGGCCGTCTCGGCGGTCGCGGCGTCCGCGTCCGCCTCCATTGCGTCCGCGATCTCCGCCGTTGCGCGGGCCGCGGTCATTGCGTCCGCGGCGTCCTTCGCGTCCGTTGGATTCGGGTGCTGCGGGTGCTGCTTCTGCGGTGGCTGTTGCTGCGGGGGCAGGGGCTGCTTCCACGGGCTTTTCGGAGTTGGTTTCCTGTTCGTTGGACATCTTTTAAAAGTGTTATATTTAGAATTGCACTCCGGCTTCGCGGACGGCGTCGGCAAACGCTTTGACGGTGCCGTGATATTGCCTGTCGCCACGGTCGAAGACGATGGAGTTGATACCGGCAGCTTTGATTTTTTCGCCGACGATTTTGCCAAAAGACTGGGCACCCGTGGTATTGGCCTTGAGCTTGAGGTCGCGTATGACCTTTTCGGTCGTGGCGCTGGCCACGAGCGTGCGCCCGACCGTGTCGTCTATCGCCTGAGCGTAGATGTGCAGGTTGGTGAACTTGACGTTGAGGCGTGGGCGCTCGACGGTGCCTGTCACTTTCTTGCGGAGGCGCCAGTGGCGTTTCTGGGCGAGTTCTTGTTTTTTGAGAATCTTGTTCATGATAATGTGTGCGCGTTGCGTGTTGTCGGATTGGCGCGCTGTTAGGCGGTCTTCTTGCCTTCCTTGCGGCGGACGTATTCGCCGACGAGCCGGACACCTTTGCCTTTGTAAGGCTCGACCGGATAGAAGTGTTTCACTTCGGCGGCGACTTTGCCGACGATTTCTTTGTCTGCGCCGGAGACTTCGAGCTTCGTTCCGTCCACGATGTCCACCTTGATGCCCGCGGGCAGTTTGTAGAGGATCGGGTGGGAGTAGCCGAGTGCGAGATCCAGCGAGTCACCCTTGAGTGTCGCTTTGAATCCGACGCCTTCGATTTCGAGCTTTTTGGAATATCCGGATACGACACCTTGAACCATATTTTTGATGATGGCCCGTGCCGTGCCGTGCATGATACCTGCAAAGCGGGATTCTTCGATAGGGGTGACGGTGATCGTTTCTCCCTCTTGTTTGATGGCGACGACCGGGGCAAATGTCTTGCTCAATTTACCCTTGGGGCCTTCGACGTTGATGGTTTGCCCGGAAATGGCGATCTTGACGCCTTTCGGGATGGTGACTGGAACTTTACCGATTCTACTCATGGTGGACTGGCTTGCGAGCCGCGTGGCTGGATGTGTTGGTTTTTGTGGTTTTGCGCATTGTCTGCGCTTGGGTCACGCTCGCCGAACATGCCACGCAGACGCCGGCGCATCGGTTCCCGGCGTGTCGTTGGATGTGATTGGAGAGAGAGAAGGTCTGCATGGCCCAAAAAGTGAAAAGGCGGTGGAGCAAATCGTTCTCAAAAAATCCCGCAAGAAAAATTTTGAAAAAAATTGGCGGGCGGTTTTTGCCATCGTTGCGGTGAAAAATGCACATGCCTACCGGGATTCCTGCGTCTGCTGTTTTTGGCCTGACTTGCAATTTTTATGTTTCCGGCGGACGCTGCACACCTAAGGTGTCGCGCTGCACACACCTTCACTCTTGCAATGCGCGGCTTTAAACTCGATCCAAATACCCGGCGGAAACTTCAGCGTTTCCGCTCTATCAAACGTGGTTACTACTCCTTCATTGCTTTGGCCTTTTTTGTCGCCCTCGCCCTGCTCGGTCCTTGGCTCGTGAACAACCGTGCGCTTGCTGTCCGCTACGACGGGAGCTATTTTTTCCCGACTCTCGGAGGCATCATTCCCGGGAAGACTTTTGGCCTCGATTACGAATACGAGACGGATTACCGGGCGCTCAAGGAGCATTTTGCCTCGGAGGGGAAGGGGAACTGGGTGTTTTTGCCGCCCGTTCCTTACAACGGCACCGAGGTCTGCGAAGTGCTCTCCACGCTCGATTTTCGCGGGGATGGGCGCTACTACCTGCCTGGTGCTGCCATGCCGCTTGCAGAAGGGCAGGTGTGCCTGCTTCACCCCAATGGGCGTCCGCGCCGCGTCTGGCGCGTGGTCGCCGGGCGCTTGCACGGCCTCTTTCAGGGATACGACATGCACGGTAATCTGGTTGAAAAAGGCCGTTGGGAAAACGGCGCACAAGCCTCCTACGCGGCGCTCAACCCTGCTTTGCCGCCGGTCTTTGCCGAGCCTGACATGGGCAAGCTGCGCAGCTTTCTCCCTTATCCCAACAAGCCTGGCGTAGCCGGGCATTTGCTCGGCACGGATGAGTCGGGGCATGACGTGCTGGCGCGCCTTTTTTACGGCTTCCGCATTCTGTGTGCGGCCAGTGTCATTTACCTCGCGTTCACTTATATTATCGGCATCGCAGCCGGATGCGCGATGGGTTACTTTGGAGGCTGGTTTGACATCGTCGCCCAGCGCGGCATCGAGATCTGGTCCAACATTCCGCATCTCTACCTCATCATCTTTCTCTCTTCGATGCTCGTGCCCGATTTGTTCTGGTTAATGATCATCATCGTCGCCTTTTCGTGGATTACGCTCACCTACTACATGCGCACCGGCACCTATCGTGAGAAAGAGCGCGATTACGTGGCTGCGGCCCGCTTGCTCGGCGCCGGTGCCGGGCGCATCATTTTCCGACACATCCTGCCCAACACTCTCTCGACGGTTGTCACTTTTGTTCCGTTCATGGTGGCGGCGGTCGTCTTCCAACTCACCGCGCTGGACTTTTTGGGCTTCGGCCTGCCGCCCACTGAGCCGACCTGGGGCGAGATGCTTAAACAAGGCACGGAAAACTTCGACAGCCCTTGGATACTCGGCAGCGTGGTAGCTTGTCTGGTCACCGTGCTTGTGCTGATAACATTCGTCGGCGAAGCCGTCCGCGAAGCATTCGATCCGAAAAAATTTACCGTGTATCAATGACCGCAGCCGGAACCCGGCAACGGAATTTTTGTCGAAATAAGCACCCCCCATGGCGACGGCGCTGTGTGAAAAACTCGAAGGTTCTCTCTTCAAAACAAAACACTTTTTTAACCTATGTCTCATAAATACTTTTGGAGCCTCGCCTGTGGTTTGGCGTTCGGCATCTCAGCACATGCCGCCGCCGACGGGCTGATAGGGCGTTGGACTTTTGACGGTGACGCCGCCCAGGGTGGCGTGCGCAATGCTGCTGCGGATAAATATCACGCAACGGCCAGCGGCGCACTTAAGACCGTTCCCGGGGTCATTGGCGATGCCGTCGAGTTTTCCGGTCAGGCAAAAGTCGAAGTCTCTCCCGAAGTCTTACCTGTCGGGTTGAGCGAGCTTACTTTCTCGGCTTGGGTCGCGCCAAGCTCGCTTGAGGGCAATCCCACTATTTTCCGCAAAGAAGATTCCGGTCGGCACGGCGATAACCGCCTCTTTTTTGGTTTTCGAGGCGAGGGCAAATTCCTCTCTTTGGGTCTCAACTGCGGCGGCAACTACGCCGAATGCGACGCCATCGTCTCCCCTGCGGAACTGAGCGATGGACGCTGGCATCTGGTCGCAGGCACATTCGACGGGCGCGTGATGCGCGTCTGGCTCGACGGCAGGGAAATCGGCTCCTTTGAGCGGCAGACCCCATTGAGCACCGTCCACGACTTCGCGCCGATGAAGATCAGTCGCGACGCTGTTGCCCACGCGAATTTCCAAACCCTTGAGGCCGCGACCGTGCGTGGCCTCCCGCTGTTCATCGGCTCCTTCTCCGGCAAGAGCGAGTTCTTCAAAGGCAAGTTGGACGACGCCCGATTCTACTCCAAAGCACTCGACGCGAAACAGCTCACCGCCCTTTTTGCAGAAGGCAGGCAGGCACCCGACACCAATACCGCCGCCGAAATCGCGAGCAAAGAAGCGGATTCCCTTTACAAAAAAGCGGACACCTTCCTCGCCACCCTCCTTGCCACCGATGAGGCACTTGCCCGGGACGCCGCGAAGCAGCTGGATTCCCGCACCGCCGTTGAGTTGCAACGCCGCCTCCGCAGCGACTTCCCGGAAGAAGTGAACGTTTACATCCTGAAGTGGCAAAAAAGTCCGGTGGCCAATCTGCTGCTGAGTGCCGCAGACCGCGCCGCCGCCGCCCAAAATCTCGCAATCGCCGCATTCGAGTATCTCCCGCTCACCGAGCACCAGTGGAACTTACTTTCCAAGCCCGAACGCGCCAAATGGGAACGCGCCAAATGGATAAAAAGCCAGTTTGCGGAGGGCACCGGTTTATCCCCCTCTCTCGATAAAATCGCACTCGGATCAATACTCTACGACATGGAAAATCTCGTGGACGAACGCCCGATGCGCACCGAATCCGTCGCACGCTATGTCCCGCCGCAGACCCCGGAGACGAAAGACCGCACCGCCGAAGAAGTCCGCAAGACACTCGAAGCAGATTGGCTCTTCCAATGCGACGGCAAGCCGACCGTGCAGCGCTCCTTGCAGGAAATCGGCTGGGCGCGCCAACTCGTGGAACGCATCGGCTTTGACGCACAGGCCGCCAGCGCTTACCTCGAAAAACTCAACGAATTTGAAACACAGGCCAAAGCCCAAAAGCCGTCCTCGCTCGATCCGGCCCTCTACTTCGCCGTGCGCGAAGTAAAGCGCGGCATCATGTTTAAAAATCCGATCATAGACTTCGACTCCCTCCTCTACACCGACAGCCCCAACCCAAGCGGGCGCGAATGGCAGCACGAGACACGTCACCGCCTCGGTTACATGGCCGTCCCCGGCGGGCGCCTCCTCGTCCAAAAGGGACTTTCCCCCGCTGGTAAATTCACTCAAATAGCACCCAGTGCCCCCATTCACGGCACCTTCTGGCGCCCTGATCTCTCCTTCGACGCCACAAAAATCCTCTTCTCCTTCAAGCCCCATAACGAAAAAGCCTTTCACCTCTACGAAATCGGCATAGACGGCACCGGGCTGCGCCAACTCACCGGCGGCATTTTTGACGACTTCGACCCCGTCTATCTCCCCGACGGCAAGAACATCATGTTCCTCACCACACGCGGCCACATCTACGTCCGCTGCATGCCGCCCACCAATGCCTTCGTCACCGCCCGCATGGCGCTCGACACCAAGCCCGGCGACAAAAATCTCTACATCGTTTCCCGCAACGGCGAACCCGAATACACACCCTCCGTCATGCACGACGGGCGCGTGATCTACACCCGCTGGGAATACACCGACAAGCCCCTCTGGCGCGCCCAAAGCCTCTGGACAATGCGCCAAGACGCCACCAACGTCCAGACCTTCTGGGGCAACCAGTCCGTCTGGCCCGACCTCCTCAAGGATGCCCGTCAAATCCCCGGCAGCAACCGCATCATGTTCACCGGGAGTGCCCACCACAACTGGTTTTCCGGCAGCATCGGCATCATAGATCCCGCCAAAGGGCTTAACTTCCCCGATGGCCTCACCAAAGTCACCGCTGAGCTTGAGTGGCCCGAGAGCGGCAACGGCCCCGTGGATCCCAAGGAAAGCCCCAATTACCATGTTTCCGGCAAATACGGCGCATACTATTCCCCGTATCCCCTCGGCGAAAAAGACTTCCTCGTTTCAGCCCAACGCGGCAGAGGCGGCAAATTCGTCCTCCTGCTCATGGACACCGACGGCAACCGTGAACTCATCAACGAAGGCACCTACAACATTTGGGATGCCCAGCCCGTCCGCAAGCGCCCTGTGCCCCCCGTGCAGCCCGACCTCGTCACATGGCCCACTTACGAGACCCGCAGCAACCCGGCCCATGGGAAAATTTACAGCAACAACGTTTATGAAGGCGCGGATCCGGCCCTCAAAGACAAAGCCAAATTTTTGCGAATCTGGTCCATTGAGCACAAGACCTACACCTATTGGTTTAAGCGAAATTACGTCTCCTCCGGCCCGGAAATCTCCGCCGTCCAATCCGAAGGTGTCAAAAAGATCATCGGCACAGTGCCCATCGAAGCCGACGGCAGCGTGAATTTCAACGCGCCCCCCGGCATCGCGCTTCACTTCCAGCTTCTCGATGAAAACCAACGCGCACTCCAGACCATGAAGAGCTTCACCGGCGTCCAGCCCGGAGAAGTGCGCGGCTGTTTCGGCTGCCATGAATCACACATGCTCAAGCCCGTTGCCGAGCGCACAGGCAAGGCGCTCCTGCGCAAAGCCTCCGAGATCACCCCCGTCCCCTGGAACGATATTACCGTAGGGTATGAACGCTACGTCCAACCCGCATTGGACAAGTATTGCGGCTCGTGCCACCAGAACCCGGAGAACATCGCTTACAAGGCGTTCAACGCCACCCTGCGCCCCGGTTTTCTCGGCTTCAAAGAGCCTTACATGACGCTTCTTGGCCATCCCACCTGGGGCTCCGCCTATAAAAACAGGGCCGGGATGTTTGGCGGCGGCTACGGCTGGGCGGACACCATTCTTATCGAGGCTTACAGCACGCTGGATCCCAAGGCTTACTCGACTTATCCCGCGATGACGAAACTCTCCTATAAAAGCCGCCTCGTGGAACGCATGGCCAGCGGCAAGCACCACGGCGTAAAAGTGGATCCTGTAAACCTCCTTCGCGTGATTCACTGGGTGGACGCCATGGGGCCGTATAACGGCGCAGAAGAAGTGCGCAAAATGGAAGACCCGCGTTTCCCCGGAAAAGACTGGCTTGCACAACGTCCGCGCATTCACACCGCGCCGATAGTCCAACGCCCAGGCCCATTTGACCCGTTTGAGACCGATTCCGCCTATGATTCGCCTTCGCCGGATCGCTACAATGCGCTACCGCCGGGAGTGACCAGAAAAGTCGTCGGGCAGAACTAAGGAGAAGCGTTCTGGCTTATTTGTGTGGTTTGCCCGGGGCGCAAGCTCGCCCCTCATTCATTTTGGCCACACCTTCATGGGCTAACCGAGTATCTATGTTTCGCGGAAGCACAGGTGCTCGGCGCAGGAGTGGCGCGTGTTTGGGACGGAGCACAGTATCTTTTTTTCTGAATCCCCCAACGGGGGAAAATGTGAATAACCGCCGGTGAACCGCGAAGTGGTGTAACCGGCGGATAGCCCGTTACCTCGTAATATCGTCCCTGAAGGGGGCGAACTACGACGGTGAAAAGAGTCGCTGGCATAGTTCGCCCCTTTCAGGGACGCTCAGATAGCAGAGCAGATCCGCCGGTTACAGTGCTTTGCACTTCACCGGCGGTTATTCACATTTACCCACTTCGTGGTATTATGGGTGTAAGATCTCTCCACTCGAAATAGCGAAGAACCCCGGCTGGCATCTTAAATGTCCGTGTAATCCGTGGGTTAAGAAATTTTCGTCTTTATCTACCACGCACGCACGGTGCCGCGCAGCAAGATGTTTTCCGCGTTGGAGCCGACCAGTATTTCAAATTCCCCCGGCTCTACCACGCGGCGTTGTATTGACCGATCCCACTCAGCCAGAGCAGTCGCTTCAAAGGCCAGAACAACTTGTGTCTTTTGCCCGGCTTTGAGTTGTATCTTCTCAAAACGAACCAAACGCATGGCGGGGACGGTAACTGCACTTGAAGGATCATGAAAATAAATCTGCGCTACATCCGTGCCTTCACGCTCACCAATATTGGATACGGTGAAGCGGACCCGGATCACGCCGTCTGAGGGGACGGTAGGGGTCTCAACCACCAGATCACTGTATTGGAAGCGGGTGTAACTCAGGCCAAACCCAAAGGGCCAGAGCGGGTCGGTGCCGCTGAACACGTAGTCGCGCCCGGGGTGTTCCGGTGAACCCGGTTTGTTGAAAAGTCCACGCGCTCCGGGCTTATAGTCGTAGGTGGTCGGGAGGTGCCCCGCGCTACGCGCCACCGACACCGGGAGGCGTCCGCCGGGATCGTGTTTGCCGAACAGGACATCGGCGAGGGCATTGCCTTGCTCTTCGCCTGCATAGAACATGCTCAAAATGGCGGTGGCATTTTCTTTGATCCATGGCGCGGAACAGGGACGCCCTTGCAAAAAGACGACGATGACGGGACGACCTGTGGCGACGATGGCCCGGACGAGTTCTTCCTGTGCGTCGGGCAGCACGGGGTTGGGCACATCGTAGCCTGCCCCGGAGGAAGGGCTGTGCGGGAGTCCATCGGCACGCGGGCCGCCTACCGGGGGCGCGCTTTCGTCTCCGAGCACGACCAGCGCGGCGTCTGCGCCTTTGGCGACGGCGACGGCCTCTTCGAGGCTGTCCCGCGAGGCACGCACTATGCCGCTTCCGCGTGCGTAGTGCAGGCGCACTTTGGTGCCGAGCAGATTGCGCAGTCCGCGCAACACAGTCACGCCGTCGGAGTCGTCGCGGCTCCAGGATATGCCGCCGAATTGGGAGCGGTCGGCATTGGGGCCGATGACGGCGAGCGTCTTGATGCGGTTGGTATCGAGGGGCAGGAAATCGTCGGTGTTTTTCAGCAGGATGATGGATTCTGTGGCGAGCCGCCTTGCGAGTGCCCGGGCTTCGGGGGTGCGCAGGCGGGCGGGCAGGAGGGAGGTATCCGCCATGCGGCGCTCTTCAAAGAGACCTGCGAGAAATTTGAGTCTCAGGACGCGTCCTGCGGCGGTGTCTATGGCGGCTGTGGGCACTTGCCCCTGACGCACCAGCGCGGCGAGTGCGGCATAAGTGTCTCCGCCTGTCTCCACGTCCACGCCAGCGGTCAGCGCCTGGACGGCAGCGGCCTGGTTGTCTCCGGCGATGGCGAAGACTTTGTAGTTCATGGCTACGCCTCCCGGGGCGGCGAGCACGATGCCGGGGAAGCGCCACTCTTGCCGCAGCACATTGTCGAGCAGCCAGAAATTGGCATGGCCGGGGATGGAGTTGATGGTGCTTACTACCGGGACGACGGCTTGGATTTTGGCGCGTTGCACGGCGTCGTAGAAGGGAGGGAAGTGCAGGGAGCGCAGTGTGCGGGTGCTTAGCGATACGGGGGCACCGTAGAGGCCGCCGTCTGCAGAGCCCCATCCGGCGAAGTGCAGCGCGGTGCCGAACACTTTGTTGGGCGCGAGGCCGTCGCTGATTCTGCGCCCCTGAAGCCCTTCCATGTAGGCTAGCGCCATTTCGGTGACGAGTGTCGGGCATTCGCCAAAGCATTGTTCGATGCCGCCGAAGCGCGGGTCGCGCCCCAGGGCGAACGAGGGGCCGAGGAGTTGCGCCGCGCCGATGGCGGCGGCCTCGACAGCGAGCTGCGAGGCCATATCGCGCACGAGTGCCGGTGACCATGTGGCACCCAGGGCGAGCGTGCCCGGGAAGATGGTGGCTCCGCGTGCCAGGACGCCGTGTGCGCCGCCTGTGATGAAAAGCGGTGGAATGCCGAGGCGGGATTTTTGCAGCAAATGGGCCTGAAGGTCGCGGGCTTTGATGGTGTTTTCTGCGGCATCGGCGCCGGCTTCCATGAGGACGATACCCGGCGTGCGGTCTTTGGTGAAGCGTTCGAGGGATTCCGGGGACACGGCACCGTCGAATATTTGCAGGCGGGCGAGTTCCATTTGCCGGAGCTGGTCGCATTTCTCCTCAAGCGTCATGCGCGACAGCAGGTCGCTGACGCGGATGTCCACGGTTTGCGTGGCGTCTTTGTAGAGCGCTGCAGTCTGGGCTGTCGCGTGAATGCAAAGCAGGAGCATCAGGAGGCACTGGAGGAAAAAGCGCAGCGGGCGTATGTTTAGGATGTTAGGCATTGTATCGTGCAGCGTGGTTTAAACGCTTCGGTTTTCAGGATTATCTCCGTTTGTCTCGTCGTGTAGTTTGCCGTGGCGCAGCACCAGCGTTTGCGAGGCCAGATTGGCGAATGCGATGTTGTGCGTGACGAGTATCAAGGCGACATTTTCCGCCTTCGTCAACTCGAGCAGCAAGGCCATGATTTCCTCTCCGGTGTGTTCGTCGAGGTTGCCCGTCGGCTCGTCGGCGAGAATGAGGCGCGGGTGGTTGACGAGGGCGCGGGCGAGTGCCACGCGCTGGCATTCGCCTCCGGAGAGTTGCCCGGGCAGATGCGTCATGCGCCCGCTCAGGCCCACGCGCTCCAGCAGTGCGCTTGCATCCGTGTTTGTCTCCCGTCTTGGCCGCCCTGCGATGCGCCCGGCCAGGGCGACGTTTTCCAGCGCGGTCAGTTCCGGGACGAGGTGGTAGGCTTGAAATACGTAGCCCAGCCAGCGTGCTCTGCGGTTGGCGAGAAAAGCGTTGCCGCGTCCGCTTACCCGTTCGCCGTTCCAGTGCAATTCGCCGGAATCGGCGCGGTCGAGTCCGCCGAGGATTTGCAGCAGTGTCGTCTTCCCGGCTCCGGATGCGCCGCGGATGCTGACGAAGCGCCCGGCCTCGATGTCCAGCGAGACGCCGTCCAGCACGGGCAGAGAGCCGTGCGGGGTCTTGAAGCTTTTGGCCAGCGCGGAGGCCTGAAGCACAGGCGCGGCAGCGCGGGGGAATTGGGGGTCAACCGGCATCGCGCATGGCCTCCGAGGGTTTGCGCCGGGCGGCCCACAGGGCGGGCAGGATTGAGACGGTGAGCATTAAAACGAGGGTGAGCACGGCGGTTTTGGTGAAATCGTGGAAGTCGTAATGAAGGGGCACTGAGTCGAAGCGGTATTGTTCGAGAAGCGTCTCTCCGGCACCCATCAACGCTATGATTTTTTGCCGGAAATGGAGAATGAGAAGGGCGAGGCCTGTGCCGAGGGCATAGCCTGCGCTGCCGATGATCAGGCCTTGCGCGAGGAAAAGGCCCAGTATCTGGGCCGGGCGCCCGCCCAGTGCGCCGAGCAGCCCTATCTCCCGCGTGCGCCGGACGACGTGGTTGAAAAGTGTGCTGCCGATGGAAAACGAAGCGACGAGGATGATGATAAACATGAGAAAAAAGAGCAGTTCCTTTTCCATCGCCACCGCGTCGAGAAACGCTTTGCGGTTATCCGTCCACGGCGTCGCCTTCAGGGATAAGCCTGTCTCGCTGAAATGGTGGTCGAGTTTTTTAGCAAAATCAGCGGCCTGTGTATGATCTTTCAATTTCACGTGAGTGCGCGTGGCGCTGCCGGGGGGAAGGCTGAACAACTCTCTGGCAGTGCGCAATGTGATGAGCACCAGCCTTTCGTCAATGTCCGCAAAGCCTGTGTGGATGATGCCGCAGACTTCCAGTTCTTTGGGCAGAAAAGGGGCTGCTTCGTCCAGCGCCTTCGAGACCCGCCCTGACGAGACGAGCAGGATTTGGCTGCCGATGCCAAGGCGTAATTCCCGCGCCAGCCGGCTTCCGAGGATGACGCGCTCATCGTCCATGTCTTCCATTTTCCCCCTTTGAAGATAATTGGAGAGCGGCGTCACATGAGGTTCGTTGCGCACGTCAATCCCCCGCGCACCGATGAGCCGGAATTCGCCATCGTCGGATTTCAAGATGACGCCTCCCTGGATGTATGAGGCGGCGGCGAGGACTTCCTGATGCTCCAGAAGGCTTTTCTCCAGTGAGGCCACAGGGGACATGGGAGAGCCGTTGGCGTGGATTTCGACATCGCCGACGGATTCCCGTATGCGCTTACGGTGTTCTTCGCCGAAGCTGAACATGACCGTTTGCACGACGAGCAGGGCAGTTACTCCGAAGGCCACGCCGAGAGTGGACACGAAGGCGAACACCGGGAAGCGGCGTGGCGGGAAGAGCTGTCTGCAAGCGAGGAAAATCGGCCACATGGAGGAATTGAAAATCGGCATGGTCACAAAAAGAAGAAAAGCTGGAAAGCGGAAAAGTCAGCTATGTTCTGTTTCCAGAGATGAAGGGAAGGGGTATCAGAGGGGCCGGGAGTTATATTTTTTTTGTTGAATCCCGGCGTTGCCCCGGCAGTGTGCGCGGTGCCAGGCCCCATGCAACGGACGCCGACGAATCCCGCCAGGACCGGAAGGTAGCAACGGCAGTCAGGATGTTCGTGTGCCGTGGGTCGCCTGGTTTTTTTGTGCCCGCCTGCGCCATTCTCATCGGGCAGAAAGGCGAAAAATCCCCCTCGTCTTGTCCAGCTTTACCCCATGGAAAGGCATTAGAATGTCTTGTTTACTCAAGTAGTTTGTCTTCTGCGAAAGCGGTTGCTCTGTTTTATTGTTTGTATTTTTAGTAAAGATATGCACTTTGCCTCCTGTCCAGCACGGAAGCGATTTCAGAGAAAAGCCGCCGTGTCTGTTTCGACCAGACTTCTGGAGGACATTTTCAACACAATTCCGGGCCTCCACGTTTGCCCGATACTTCAGGCATTTTAAACTTCCATGAAACGAAAACTCGCTCACATCAACGCACGCCGCGCGCATTATCCCCGGCACCGCCGTCTCGGCGCAGCCAAGCTCACCGTCCCTGCCGTGGTGCTGGTAGCCGGGGTGTTCACCGTGGTGCTCGCCTTCCTTTTCCTCACACCCGGGGCAAAGAGTGATAATTCCGCTGCGGCAGATTCCTCTGCCGTCATTTCCACCTCCTCCAATTCCGTCGCACCGAGAATCCCTTCCAAAAAACGTGCCTTCCGCGTCGGCATCAATTTCTGGACAGGCTTGGCTGAGAAGAAGGGCTGGTTCAAGGAAGCCTTCGAACCGCTCAATGCCGAAATCGAAGTCGTTGACCGCCGCGTAGCCGGTGGTGCCGAGGCAGCCCTTTTCAAACGTGGCGACATCCACATCGGCGAACGCATGGCTTACCCCACGCTTCAGCACAAGGCCAACGGCTTTGACTTCGTCGTCGTCGCCGCCAGTGGAGAGGCACCCCCTCGCCGTGCTACGACCATCGTCCGCACTGCTTCTACTGTAAAAACGCTCGCCGATCTCAAAGGCAAAGTCCTCGGTGCGCACCGTCTCGGATGCCCCTACTTCGCCACCTATGAAGCGCTCCTCGGCGCCGGTCTCCAACTCGATACCGAGTTGAAAAAAGGCGATGTGCGCCATGTGAACATCACCGGGCAGCCCGCCATCCTCGCCCTCCTTTCCGGCGAAATCGAAGCACTCAGTGTCCACTTGGCCATGCCCGACTACGCTCAACTTTTCAGAGACGGGCGCATCCGCGAGATCGGCACCGCGCTCCCCGGTGGGCAGTATGTCACCAACGGCGGACGTGCTCTCATTGTCACCACGCGCAACTTCGCCAACGAAAACCCCGACCTCATCCAGGCCTACCTGCGCGTCTATGAGCGTGCCCGCCGCTACATCATTGACGAGAAGCACTACGACGAAGCTGCGACCATCTCTTCCGAGCAATTTCGCACGCCCAAGGACATCTCCCTCTTCCTCGTTCAGGACGCAGAGACCCGCCTCACGCTCAACAAAATCCATCCTGATGCTCAGGAAGCCGTGGATGCCCTCAAGAGCTTCCTCCACTGGGCGATCACCAATGGTGATGACTTCTACACCACCAAGCCGCTCACTGATGCGCAGGTGGAAGAGTTTGTGGACCGCCGCTTTTTCGCCGGTGGCCAGTATTACGTAGATACCACTGGCACTGATGCGCAGCTAGCGGCTCCCCTGACACTGCCGAAACAGTGAGCGCCCCTCCTTCTCCTCGAAAAAACATCCGTTTCGTAACTTCTCGCTTTTTTTCATCCATGAAATCCACCCACATTGCACCCACAGCCCGCATTGTTCCGGCGTTTCAGTCTGACGCATTCCACGTTTCATTTTCGCGCCCGGCGCCATCGGTGTCATCGCATTTGACACCGCCGCCTCTGCCGCGGATTCCTGCCACTTCGGGCGCAACAAGAAGCCTGCCCTCCACCAATACCAATAAATAATACGGACCCTGATTACGCCCGATGAGCACGCAAAATAACACCACGGCTACACTGGCAGCCACCCGCCAAGGGAGCAGCAGCGCTTTCGTTGCTGCCCCCTTGACGGGCGATGAGACGGAGCAAAAAGCGACCGTTACCCGACGCACTACCACTACCGCCGACACTCTTGAACGCGTCCGTTCCATTGTTTCCCATTTACTGCTCCCTGCCGCCATTTTGCTCACATGGGAATTGTTGACCAGAAACGGTTACATTGATGCCCTCTTCCTTCCGCGCCCGATCAAGGTCATTGAAGCCTTCCTCAGGCTCTTTGCAGAGGATAAGCTTGCGTTGGACATTCAGGTCAGTGCGACCACAGTCATCAAGGGCTTTGTTGCTGGCACGAGTATCGGCCTGCTCGCCGGTTTCACCTGCGGTATTTCGCGTATAGTTGAAAGTCTCTTCGGACCTCTTTTGAACACTATCCGTCAGGTGCCTCCGATGGCGTGGCTCCCGCTCATCGTCCTGTGGATCGGCGCGGGCGATCTCGCCAAGACCATCATCATCGGCAAAGCCGTTTTCTTTCCGGTTTTTCTGAACAC
>JAITXH010000139.1 GCA_031284845.1 Puniceicoccales bacterium
TCACCTCGCTCACTCCGCGCCAATTTTTCCCGTGGCGCAAGCGTATCCAAATGGTTTTTCAGGACCCATGGCATTCCCTCAACCCGCGGCTCACTATCGGCACGATCCTTGCCGAGCCGCTGGAGATCCATTTCCCTTCGCTCGATGCCGCCGCCCGCCGTGCCAAGGTCGCCGCGCTTCTGACCACAGTCGGCCTGACGCCCGACCATGCGCAACGCTACCCGCACGAGCTTTCCGGAGGGCAGCGCCAGCGCACCGGCATAGCCCGCGCACTGGCGGTGGAGCCTGAACTCATCATTTGCGACGAGCCGGTCTCCGCGCTCGATGTCTCCGTGCAGGCGCAAATCGTCAACCTGCTTCAAGACTTGCAGGAAGAACGCGGATTTGCCTGCCTTTTCATCTCTCACGACCTCGCTGTCGTGGAGCACATCAGCCACCATGTGCTCGTGCTGCACCGGGGCACTCTTGTCGAGCAAGGCACGCCAGAAGAACTTTACAAACATCCGGTCCACGACTACACGAAACAGTTACTTGATGCAGTTCCTTCTTTTTGATGCGCATGAATAATTTCGTCGGAAATCTTGATAAAACATTCACCTGGATGGCCTTGTTTTTACTGGGGTGCGCCGGTGTAGTCATCGGTGAACAATGGATACTCTGGGGCACACGGGTGGATTATTCGTTTGGTTACCTTGTGCCGTTCTTTTGCCTCTACGTCCTCTATGACCGCTGGCCGCAGATAAAGGAAATCCTGTTTGCGGAGAAAAAAGAACCCGTCCCGCCCCCCCCGCCCTGCTCCAAGCTGTGGGATGTGCCCGTCTTCATCGTCTTGTTCACCGGATTGCTCATTTTCGGACTTGGCGCTTCAATGCGCATCGTCAACGGGCCTAACATCCCCGCCACCTACCTGAACACTGGCGGATTCACCATCCTCTTTCTGGGTATCGCGTGGCTGCTCTCCGAAAAAAACACAAACGGACGGGCGCTCAGCTTCAAAGAACGCCTGGATTTCCTCGCGCTTTTCGTCTTCCCGGCACTGGTCTGGATCATATCGGGACCGTTTCACTATTTCGTGGATACGCGAGTCAAGATACACCTTCTGGGCATGGTCACCTCCGCAGTGGTAGCCACGCTTACGGCGCTCGATTTCTCAGTCACGGGTGAGGGCAACACCATCCTCATGAATCTCCCCGGCGGGCAGGTGGACAGAGTGGGCATTGCCGACGCCTGCTCCGGCATAATATCGCTCACGGCGTGCGTGTTCATGGGAGCGTTTCTCGGTGCCACTTTCATTCAGGGCTTGCTGCGCAAACTCATATTGCTGGGCCTCTCCCTCGTATTTGCCATCGTGCTGAACATCCTGCGCACGAGCTTTCTCGCCCTGTGGGCTTATAAGCACGGATCGAACTCTCTGGATTTCGATCTGTGGGGCAATGCGGCCGGCACCGCCGGGTTCACCCTCGGCTCCGTCCACGACATCGCAGGCTACGTGGCGATGGGCATCACACTCCTGCTCCTTGTGGCATTGCTGCCATTCATCAATTTCCGCCTCACGCGGAGCGATGAAGACATGCTCGAACTCACAGAGAGGAAAGATTAAGGGAAAATCCGATTCCCTAAAATCGAGCTTGCCAATGCACGGGCGATTTCCAAACTCGCGGCCCTTTTTATTTCATAGACCAAACACTCCATGCGCGACGAATACCTGAAAGAAGCAAACAAGATCATCACTGATCCAAACATCCTGATCAACGTCGTCTCCCGCCGTGTCAAGCAGCTCAAGGGCGACCGCCAGCCGCTTGTGGAATCTCTGGAAAAGCTGGAGCTTGAAGATATTGCCCTGCTCGAAATCATCAAGGGCAAGATCAGCTACGAGCTTTACACACCGGAAGCGTAACAGCTCCCGGCGGTATGAAAATGCGGGCGGGGACGCATTCTTGAACCGCCCTTTTTAGACAGATGGCCTCCTCCAAACACAGCAAACCTCCTCCCGATTTCCGCAATGCCAAGGCAGGGCGGGATTACTTTTTGGAGCAGCGCTTCGAAGCAGGCGTCGCACTCACGGGCACAGAAATCAAAGCTGTCCGCAACGGGCGGGTGAATCTAGCAGACAGTTTTGTGCGCATTGATCAGGGGCGTCCGGTGCTCTACCACATGCACATTTCCGAATACGATTTCGGCAATCAAAACAATCACCACCCCTACCGTCCACGCCTGCTACTTTTGAACAAGCGGGAGATTCGCAAAATCACAGGCGAAATCCAATCCGGCGGATACACCATCGTGCCGACGCGCCTGTATTTCAAAGGCGCACTGGCCAAAGTGGAAATCGCCATCGCCAAAGGCAAACAACATCAGGACAAACGGCAGGACATGAAGCGCCGGGACGACGACCTCGAGATACGCAGAGCACTGCGGCACCGCGCTTGAAGCGCCCGGGCAGAGCTTAAACCTGAAAAGCACAAAGTCGCCTGAGGCAAAAAAAAGGAGCCGGAAGGCTCCTTGTCATGCGGGAAGCACGGACGCTCCCGAATCCTGCGGCACGAAAACTGGTGCCTCTTACAGACCTCAGTAATCCGTAAAGGTGAATGCACCCCAGAAGAGCTGAATATTGTCGCCGGAGTAATCCCGGACAGCGCTGATCTCCGAAGAGTGAATGTCGAACGTCGTGGGGGGCACGGGGATAAAAGATTCCGGCGTAGTCTTCACAATGCCCAGAAAATTATGGCTCGGCTGGATATACACCGAGGGGCCGTAGTTGTCGGTGTCGTAAGCCTGTCCGCATCCGGAGAAGCTAATGCCTGCAATCCCGGCAAGAACGGAGAGAAAAAGGGAACGTTTGTTTTTCATGAGATGGGGGAAGTTAAGATTCCTGTTTACGAAGGCAACACCATGCCCGAGGAAGGCGGCGTGTAAAGCAGTTTTTTACCGAAAAAATGAAGCCTCACAGCGTTACCGGCACAGAAGCCGCGGGGTGGATGACGGTGAAGACACATTGCCGCCGTAATGCCTTGGCCGCCATAAGCGCATCGTCCACCAGCTCAGGGGTATTGCACTCCCGGCTCAAGTGGGCGAGAAACACCCGCCGCAAGCGATCGTTTTCCAGGGTCATGAGCAACTCCAGGGCGAGATCATTGGACAGGTGCCCGTGGCGGCCCTTTATGCGCTGCTTCAGGCTCGGCGGGCGGGGGGAATTGGCGAGCATAGTAGGGTCGTAGTTGGACTCCAGCACGAGATAATCCACGGGCTTAAGTTTCTCGCGGACGAGTTGCGGCACATAGCCCAAATCCGTCACCCAGGCGAGCGTCTCCTGCGGCGAGGAAGAATCGCCTCCGCCAAATGTGAACGTGTAGCCCACGGGATCGGCGGCATCATGGGGAATGGAAAACGCGCTGATGGTAACGCCTTGAAAATGGAAGGTGGTGCCTGTCTCAAAAATTTTCCAGCGCGGGCGGGCCGCCTCGCAAGTATCGTCCACCGCACGGGCGGTTTCCTGATTGGCAAAAAACACCGGGCGCTTCAACCGGGCCAAGCCCGGGACACCGCTGATATGGTCGCTGTGTTCGTGAGTGATGAAAACGGCGTCAATGTCTTCGATGTTTTCGCCGACGTGGAGCAAGGCCTGTTTGATGCGGCGTGCGGAGAAACCAGCGTCAATGAGAATGCGGGCACCGGGCGTGACGAGCAAAGCGCAATTGCCAGAACTGCTGCTGCCGAGGATATGGAAACGGAAAGGCGACCGTGGCACGGTTTCATTCATGGAGGCGCATCTTTCCGGGCAGGCGTCCAAAGTCAAAAACCTTTCATCTCTCATTCCGGATACCTTGCCGTGAAAGATGCAGGCACCTCCACGCTCAGTGGTTATACAAAAATTCTTTTGCATTCACGAGCGCCCACACCAGATCCTGCAAGGCTTTCAACCTGTCCGGCTCCCCGGCGAAGTGCCGCGCAATGGCGGCTTTTTCCCGCTCGTCAGGATAGCGCGACAGCAGAGTCAAATAACACACCTCTGCAAGCGCCGGGATATTCTCCCCGTATTGCGAGCACAAGGTTTGCAGGGTGCCGTTTTTCTTCTCCAGCTTCCCCTTCAATCCTGCGGAATTCAAGAGATACAGCGCCTGCGCCATTGATGCCTCGTGGTTGCGCTCGTAGTCAAAGGAAGTATCGCGTGCAGGACGCCCGAAAATGTCGAGAAACGCCGTCGTCACACTGGCGTCCGGATTTTGCACCGCATGAAAATTGTCCGGCCAAAAAGCATAAGGCTCCGGAATGCTGCTGGAAAATGCCTCGTAAGCGCCCGTCAACGCACCGATCGCATCCGCCAGCACCTCAGCTTCAAGACGGCGCGGGCGGTAATACGACCAGTTTTGCACATCGTCGCGGTTCCACTCATTGCTCTCGCAAGAGCGCTGGTAGGTCTGCGAATTCACGATAAAGGACAACAGAGCGCGTGGGTCGTATTTCGCTTTGACGAGATGCTCCGCCAGCAAATCGAGCAGTTCCTGATTGGACGGCGGATTGCGCGGGCCGACATCGTCCACCGGGACCGTGATGCCGCGTCCGAAGATCGCCGCCCAATAACGGTTGGCGAGGTGCCGCGAAAACCACGGATTGGAAGGCGAGACGAGCCAGTCGGCAAAGAGCACCACCGGATTTGCGCCCGGATTTTGCACCGGCGCGGCAGGCCCTTTGGTGCCGGGAAAGCGCATCGCGACAATCTCGTTGCTATCCGGATCCTTAAATGATGCCGGGCCATTGGCGAAATAGACAATCTCCTCCTTCCATTCATCCGTATTCTTAAAGCGGACATTGCTGAAAAAAGCGGACAGCCCAAGCGCCTCTGCCCGCGACCATCCGGATAAAGCAGGCCTCGGCGCGGCGTCAAAATCGAGGCGGATACCCATGAACACAACTGCGGCATGCGCAGCCATGTTCTCAGGCGTGCGCCGCTGCACAACCCGGTAAAAATTGACAGGCGGCACACGGAAATTGCTCCCGCTGCTGAGCAGCAACTCTCTCGCCATCTTGTCAAACGGCATGTTGGCGGCGACCGCGTTGCGCAGCCATGTGTAATACGCCTGGACGGCATTGGGCCAAAGATTGCCCGGAAACTCACTTTTCACGCGAAGCACATCGCACCACCGCATCGCCCAGTAGTCGGCATACTCCGGACGGGTGAAAATCCACTCTACAAGCGCAGCCCGTTTACCCGGTGAATTATCGGCGAGAAATGCGCGCACCTTTTCCGGCGGCGGCAGAGCGCCCATCAAATCTATGCACACGCGCCGCAAAAAAACGGCATCGGAACACACTCCAGACGGGACAACGCCGAGTGCCCGGAGGTTTTTGTTCACGGCGACATCCAGTGGATGCCCACCCGCACCGGGCGGGAACTGGACGCTGGACGGCAACTTGCGGGCGACAACCACGGGCACCGCAGCAGACATCCGCCCGCTCCGCAGACTCACCAAAGCCCGGCCCGGCGACACCGCACTCACGCCCCCTGTATCGTCAACCGTGGCGACCGCAGGATCCGAACTGTGCAGAGTAAGCGTGTCCCAGGCACCACCGCCGGAAACCTTCAGGACGACCCGGACTCCCGGTTCCACAGCGACAGACGCCGGAGCAACATGCAGCCCGCCAGGAGCAGGCGGGGAAGCCGCTGTCGAGGCATGAGATGTAGAGGCGTTGGCACTCACGCGCCTCATGCTTGCTTGAATAGGAGTGCCTGCAAATCAAAAAAATACCCGCCCTTTTTTGTGAAACAGACTGCGCTCAATGGACAAAGCGTCTTGATCCGCGCAATGCTGGCCGATTCGCTTTTTCCCGGGAAATTCGACGCCTTGATCACCAGCGAGCTTCACTATTCCGCCGCCGCCATGTTTCTCTTGCGAAGCAGCCGACAAGGATGGTTCCCGCAATTGCGGCGGGTTTCTTCACCATTTTGAATGGAAAGGTGCCGCGCCGCCTATCCCCCGCAGGGATCGGACCATCTATCCCCTGAAGGGGGAAAATGTGAATAACCGCCGGTGAACCGCGAAGCGGTGTAACCCGCGGATAGCCCCCCCTCGTAACATCGTCCCCGCAGGGGGCGAACTACGACGATGACGAATACTATAGTTTTCCGATTCACCAGCAGAGAATGGTAATTTTTTCCCAAGCTCGAGGGCAGTTGGAGCGCAAGTTCATATTCACCAGAGACCGGGAATTACATTTGAAAGCAATTGACATCTCAAACGAAAAAAAGAGAACCGCTGACACGTGCGTGACCACCACGCGCGGCACCTCCACTCACCCCCAAAAAAGGAAAAACATGCACCTCTTTGATACATCCATTTGCCGCGCTCTTGCGGCCCTTGCCCTCTGCCACTTTGTCCTGCCGCTGCACGCAGCGGACGCATCCGCCACCGATGCCGCCACCGTCGGGAAACAGGCGGAAAAAGCGGACGGCAGCTTTTTGAACTGGCTGGATCAGCCGACCAAAAAGCAGTTGCCGGAAAACCAATTGATAAAAATAACCATGCGAAATGACACCGACAGGCATGGGACGACAGGCGCGACATACCGGATCGCCTTAGATGGCAAAGCCTACATATTCGGGTCTTCTCCTGAAAAGGAGGGCGTTGGCATACTTTGCGTCGGTCACGATCTGAAACCTCGATGGTTCCCGTTGGGGAAAAACAAAGAGGTGCATTATCGGGGAAGCCTCCTGCTGTCTGATGTGGAGTTCCAAACGACACCCGAAGGCCCCTCACCGGTATTTTACTTTTTCCCGACACAGACGAGCGAGAATGATACTTCTATATACGTCGGACGCGTAAGCGCTTCCGGTGAAATCGTTTTGCAGGAACACAATTTTTTAACGCTGAAATCCATTCACGGATATCCTTTCCCTTACCATCACCCCAGGACAAATTCCGTGTCCGTCTATCCACCAGCGCAGGGTGGCACCGCTCATGCGTTTGCAGAAGAGTTCACGTGGACGGATGGTGAAAAAATCACCCTCTTTGCCGGGAAAAATTCCGTCCCGCTGAATCTGTATGTGTTGGACAAAGACGACAAGCTTCTCGGTGTGCGAAAACTGGCGTTTCCGCCGCTTCACAGTGCCTATTTTTTGGCCTCGGAAGATGGCATAATTGTTAAGACGAAGCGCGAGCACGATAGTGCATGGAAGGACGAAATACTGTTGCCGGAGAAAAAACTTTTGTCGGTGGAGTGCCCGACGGCTTCTTCTTGGTCGGGTAAAAAACTTTTCGTGGCACGAGCGCATTCTGAAGAAAGCGATACGTTCTACATTTGGTAGCCGCAGGCATCGGCGGACGAACACGGGGCAAGCACC
>JAITXH010000186.1 GCA_031284845.1 Puniceicoccales bacterium
TTAACATTTACCCCTTTCAGGGGATGATGAGTGGAACATCTTTCCACTCAAAATAACAAGGAACCGGCCAAGGAGTCTGCCGCTGTTGGCACCGCAGAAAAGTTAGCGGTTCACTGAGATTGTAAACAGCTTCTTAGCCAACCGCTTGTTTTACCAGTGCTGTCAATTTGTCGCCGTCGGCGGCAAATGCGCGTATGCCTTCTGCTGTTTTTTCCACTGCCATGGCGTCGCTGTTGTGCAGCCAGCGGTAGGCTTTTTCATCCAGGGAGATTTTTTCCTGCGCGGCGGCGGCGGCTTTTTCCGGAGTGAGAGCGCGGGTTAAGGGGGCGGTGGATGTGCTCAATTCTTCGAGCAGATTGGGCGAGATGGTGAGCAGGTCGCTTCCCGCAAGTGCGATAATCTGCCCGGTGTTGCGGAAACTTGCGCCCATTACTTCGGTTTTGTAGCCGTATTTTTTGTAATAGTTGTAAATTTTGGTCACGGACTGCACGCCCGGATCTTCTGCGCCGACGTATTCCTTGCCGGTATTTTTCTTGTGCCAGTCATAGATGCGCCCGACGAACGGGGAGATGAGGCGGACGCCGGCTTCGGCGCTAGCCACGGCCTGGGCAAAGGAGAAGAGCAGGGTGAGGTTGCAGCGGATGCCTTCTTTTTCGAGGCTCCCGGCGGCTTGGATGCCTTCCCATGTCGAGGCGATTTTAATCAGGACGCGTTCCTGCGGGATGCCTGCTTTTTTGTAGAGGCCGATCAGCGTTTTGGCTTTGGCGATGGTGCCGGCTGTGTCGAAAGACAGGCGGGCGTCCACTTCGGTGGAGACGCGTCCGGGCACGATTTTCAAAATTTCAGCACCGAAGAGAATCAGGAGGGCGTCTATGATTTCTGCTGCGGATTTGCCCTTGTTGTCGGCCACCGCTTTGTCGAGCAGCGGGCGGTATTCGGGCTTTTGGACGGCCTTGAGGATAAGGCTGGGATTGGTGGTGGCGTCTTGGGGCTTGAAGGCGTGTATACTGGCGAAATCGCCGGTGTCGGCCACGACTGTGGTGAACTGTTTGAGTTGTTCGAGTGCTGTTTGGCTCATGTTAGGTATCAGAAAAAGCGGTGATGAAAGCAGAAAAAAGGAAGATGAGAAATAAGAAAAGCTAACGGGCAGCAGGCATCGCAAAAACAAGGGGGGCTATAGCGTCCCATTTTGCCCACGCCTCCGCTCTACTTGGAACGAAGCAGCAGCGCATTGGTGACAACGCTGACACTGCTGAATGCCATTGCGGCGGCAGCGGCCACGGGTGTCAACAAACCCGCCGCCGCCAGACCAATGCCTGCGATGTTATACACAAACGCCCAAAAGAGGTTTTGCCGTATCTTGGCATGGATGCGCTGCACCAGCTCTATCGCCTCGGGGACGAGCATGGGGTCCCCGCGCATCAGCGTGATCGCCGCCGTGTGCATGGCGGCATCCGTGCCGCCGCCCATGGCAAAACTGGCGTCCGCTTGCGCAAGCGCCGGAGCATCGTTGATGCCGTCGCCCACCATGGCGACTATGCGGCCCTGCGCACGCAATCCGGCCACGGCTTCCGATTTTTCTGCTGGTAAAAGTTCTGCGCGGTATCCGTCCACACCGAGTGCAGTGGCGAGATGGCGGACGGCGGCGGTGCGGTCCCCGGAGAGCAGCTCCACGCGGATTCCCCGCTTTTGCAGGCGCGAGACGGCATCGGCTGCGCTGGGCTTGAGCGTGTCGGCAAAGGTAAGCATCCCGTGCAGCACAGGCCGACCGGGCGAGGGCGGCAACTCTGCCAAAAAAGCTCCTGTCGCGCCTTGGGCATCCAGTGCCTCAATTTCTGCGGCGAGCGCATCCAGAGAGACTGCGTTTTCCTGCATCAGGCGCGTGTTGCCGAGCAGGAGATGGCGTCCGGAGAGCGTCCCTTCGATACCGCGCCCCGGGAGCGCCCTGATGCCTTCCGCCGGGGTGATGGCGATGCCTTTCTCCCGCGCCGCGTAGAGCACGGCGTGAGCGAGCGGGTGTTCGCTGCCGCTTTGCAAGGCGGCGGCGAGCGCGAGCAGGGCGTCTTTGTCGGCACCGGTGGTTCCGGTCAACGCGGGTTTTCCCGTAGTGAGCGTGCCGGTCTTGTCGAAGGCGACAGTGTCCACGCGCCGGGCGATTTCCAGCACCGTGGCGTCCTTGATGAGGATGCCGCGCCGGGCGGCGGCTCCCGTGCCGACCATGATAGCTACCGGCGTCGCAAGACCGAGTGCGCAAGGGCAGGCGATGACGAGGACGGAGACGGCGTTCAAAAGCGCTGTCTGAAAAGCCGCCCCGCCCACCAGCCACCATCCGGCCAAGGTGAGAAAGGCGATCCCCAGAACGACCGGCACAAACACCGCGCAAACACGGTCAACAAGGCGCTGCACGGGCGTCTTTGCCTCCTGTGCGTCTTCCACCAGCCGGATGATGCGTGCCAGTGTGGACTCCGCGCCGACACTCGTGGCACGCACGAGCAACAGCCCTTCACCGTTCACAGCCCCCCCGGTTACCTTGTCGCCGGAGTGCTTTGCCACGGGCAGACTTTCGCCGGTGACGAGCGATTCGTCGAGGTGCGAGGCTCCGCTCTCGATGACGCCGTCCACGGGCAGATGTTCACCGGGCCGCACAACGACAAGCTCACCGTGTTGCACCGCGTCCGGCGCGACGCTGACATCCTGCCCATCGCGGCGCACCGTGGCGTGCTCCGGGCGCAACGCCTGTAAGCGGCGTATGGCTTGCCCCGCGCTGTGCCGTGTGCGTGCCTCCAGTAGTTTGCCCAGCAAGACGAGGGAGACGACCATGGCGGACGCCTCGAAATAAAGTGCCGGCATGGCAGCGTGCCCTTCCGCGCTCCCGCCGTGTGCCACCCCGCTGTCGAGCCAGTTGTAAAGGCTGAGTCCGAACGCAGCAGAAGTGCCCAGAGCGACGAGCACATCCATCGTGCTTGCGCCCGAGCGAAGTGCCTTCCACGCGTTGCGGTAGAAACGGGCGCCGAAGACAAATTGCACGATTCCGGCGAGTAGTGCCTGTATGTGCGGTGCGGGCATGTCCGGCGCTGCCGACGGGAAGACAAAGAGCAGTGCCATCGGCAGCACCAGTGGCAAAGTGCAAAGCACCGCTCCGGCGAACATCCAGTATTCGCGGCTGGGAGTCGGCGCGGTCTCGTCTTCACCGGAATGCATCGGCGCGAGCTTGTATCCGGCGCGTTTTACGGCGTTTTGCAGCGCGGCGGCGGTCGCAGTGCCGGTGATGGTCGCAGAGGCCGTAGCGAGGTTGACGGAAACAGACCCTACTCCGGGGACGCCGCGCAGTGTCTTCTCGACGCGTGCGACGCATCCTGCGCAGGACATTCCCGATACGCGAAATTTAAGGCGGGACGGCGGCATGGCTATGGTTGGAGGCATGGGCAAGTCTTAGAATGAAAAATTAAAAATGAAAAATTAAAAATGGAGAGCCGTTGCGTGATTCATGGTCAAAAAGGCTCAGTTTTCCCATCTACTTTGTGAAATTGGTGGACAAAAAGAGTTCTCATTTTAGCCGCAGATGCACGGATGTCGCGAATGGGTTTCTTGCGATTTTGAGAGGAAAGACGTCTCACTCATAATCCCACGAAGTGGGTAAATGTGTACCGAGCGACAGAGACAGCGATTTCATAACCGCTGGTGAAGTTACCTCCGCGAACACGCTACTAGCGAGAGGCTGTTCCCTGAAAG
The DNA here is from genome assembly GCA_031284845.1 of Puniceicoccales bacterium. Lineage (GTDB taxonomy): Bacteria > Verrucomicrobiota > Verrucomicrobiia > Opitutales > UBA953 > CALNBE01. Next base: position 3,733 of record JAITXH010000186.1, read on the forward strand.
GGGTAAATGTTAATAACCGCCGATGAAGTGCAAAGCACTGTAACCGGCGGATCAGCCCGGTAATCTAAACGTCCCTGAA
>JAITXH010000188.1 GCA_031284845.1 Puniceicoccales bacterium
GCTAAGATGCGTTGGTAGTCGGGATCGGTCTTGGAAGTGAACTGCCCCTTTTCCAACGGAATCGCCAGAAACGGGTTTTTCTCCGGATTGTCGAGCCGGACATAAAAGGTGCGCGGCAAGGGGAAACCGCGCCGGGCGGAAATCTCTTTGAGCGTCTTCTCCAACACGGCAGGGACGATTTTGCGGCAGCCGCGCAGGTCTGGTTGGAGCGATTGAGAGGTGCCGTAGTAGGGGACGTTGAGGTCTATCCACATGAGGACGCGGAGACGCTCGTCGGGGGTGAGTTGGACGCGAGGCACGCCTTTGGTGTTCGGGTGGCCGGAGATGACGACTTGTGCCAGTTTGCTGACCGGAGAACCCCAACTTTTCGGGGCGGTTTGGAGGATGTTGGATTCGCAGCCGTTATAGGTAGGGATCCACGAGACGTAGGGGTTGCGGCCAAATTCATTCATGCCGCCGCGGATGTCGTTGCCGTGCTCGGCTTGGGTGCCTTTTCGGGCGAGATGTTCGTAGGCGACGTTGAAGTAGTCGGTGCGGTCACCAGTGAGATCGAGTCCGGCGGCAGGTTTCTTATCGGTGGCGGCACCGTGGCATTGGACGCAATGGCGGTCGAGGACGGGTTGGACGATGCGGGGAAAACTGAAGCCTTCGGCGGTGCCCCAAGTGGGCGGCGTGAGCGGTTCGGCGGGACGGGCGGCGGCAGTGGAACGTCCGGGGCGTCCGGCAAAATTTCCCGGGCTGACGTAATTGCGGCTTTCATGGCAACCGATGCAACTTTGCTTTTCGCCGGGCATGAAGTGGGTGAATGTCCTCATGCGTTGGACGGCGCGGCCTTCGGCATCGAGGGGGAGGAAGTAGATGGGGACGTTGGCGGGGGCCTGGAAGTGGGCGGAGCCGTCGGCTTCGACGTTGGCAAAACCCAAGACGCGCTTGGGAGCATAGGTGGCACCGCAGGAGACGACGGGGAATTGGAATCCGAACTGGCGTTGGCGCACTTCGGAGCGGGTGTCCTTTTCCATCTCCTGAACGACGGCGAGGCGTTTGACTTCGCCGGGTTTGACGGTGTCGCCAAGTCCGATGCGGACGTCGTTCAAAACGATGTCGGCCCACTGTGGGACGTCTTTTTCAAATTGGAAGGGGCGGGCGATGGGCTTGGGGCGGGAGCGGATGGGTTGCGGGGAATAGTAGCCGGCGTCGCGCTTGCCGGAGGTTTTGGGAGCGAGAAGAGTCTCGTTGAGGGTGCCGGAGTAGTCGCGGAGGAGGAGGGTGCCAGCGCGGGAGACGAGGTAGTGTTTCGCGTCCAGCGGGAAGGGATTTTCATAGGGGCCACGGATGCTGTTGCCGCGGTTGGCGTCGGTGATGGGGCCGAGGTGGACGTCGGGGGTGAGATTCACGATGGCCTCTTGGATATTGTCGCCCTTGTTGAAATCGAGCAGGCCGATAGCTCCGCGGCAAGGCCCGTTGTGGCTGGTCATCACGCAGAGGATGCGCCCGGGCAAGCCGGGGATGTCGTGCGCTTCCATAAAGGTGGCGGGGTTGAGGGTGCGGTTGCCGAAGAGACCGGCAAGGCTGGTGCCGTCGGGGTTGATCGTCCAGAGGGACTGGATGGGGATGGCGGGGCGGTCCACATATTCCCAACGGCTGAAAAGGATGCGCCCGTCGGCCATTACGGTGGGGGTGAAGTCGGTGAGGTAGTTTGCGGAGAGGCGGATGATGTTGGTGCCGTCGGCGTCGGCGCGGTAAAGGGTGGGCGAGGTGCTCGTCCAGCAATAGGCGAAGGCGGGTTTGCGGTCGGACATGAAGGCGATGCCGCCATCGGGAAGCCAGCAGGCGTTCATGTTGTTGGAGGCTCCGGCGAGGACTTTGGTGAGTCCGGTGCCATCAGGCTTTATGCGCCAGATTTCGAAGGGGGTGCTCATGGTGCGCTTCCAACTGAAGAGGATTTCGGCCCCGTCGTAGGAAACCTGACAATCGAGAATGAGGCCTTCGGAGGCGTCCACAATGCGGCGGAGGGCTTTGTCCTTGAACGAAAAAATGTAGAGGCCGCCATCGGTGCCGCTGGCGGCGAGACCTTCCTGATGGTAGGTATAGACGTGGGAGGGGTTGAGCGGGCGGCGCTGGATGAGGACGAGGGTATCGAAACCGAGATCGGCGGCAGAGGCTGGGACGACGGACAGGCAAGCGAAAAGCAGGACGAGCGCGAGCCGTGAAACACAGGGGACAGTGGAGGAGAAGAAGAAATGCATGATGTTATCAAAAAATTAAACGCACGTCTATGTGACACAAGCGAATGCAGGATGTTTCTGAAAAGCAGGGAGCATCCGGAAGAGATCCGGGGCTATGTCGAAAGAAAAAGGAGTGGAATTTCCGCTTTCCAGAATTTCATGAAAAGATAGTCATGGGTGTGGCATGATGCGATTTTTTCAAGGACTTTTGTTTTTGGGCACCGCGTTGGTCCTGCCCTGTGCTTGCGGGCAGGAGGATGGCGTGGAACAGAGTGTGCCCGCACAAGCGGTAGATTTCTCCAAGCGTTTTTCGATCCTGCTCTCCGGGAAGACGATTCACGTCCAGGTGGCGCTTACGGACTTGGAGACTACCCGCGGCCTCATGGGGCGCAAGGCACTGGATGCCGATGAGGGGATGCTGTTCCTATTCCCCCATAGTCAACAACGTGGATTCTGGATGCGCAATGTGCCTATCAATCTCGCCTTGGGATTTTTTACGACGGACGGGCGGCTCGACGAAGTCAAAACGCTCTTTGCCGAAAATCCCGAAACCGTGCCCTCCCGCTCCAATGAGATCCGCTATGTGCTGGAGATGCGTGAGGGATGGTTTGATGCCAACGGGGTGCATCCGGGGGCAATGCTGGACATGCAAACGGTGCGCACTGCGGTGCGTGCCCGTGGGTTCAAAGTGGAAAATTTTCTGGGTAACACAGCACCCTAATCTCAAGCCCGCATATTCCAGAATAAAACAAGCGGGACGGGCAAATTCTGCCCCCTTTCTAGTGAACATCTTTGCATTAGTCTTGCAACGGACTCCGTTTTGAAGAATGTCCCGTCCCCATCACCAATCACCAAAAAAACACGTAATACACATGGCCAAAGACCTGCTTCCCGTCCGCTCTGAAAAAGGCGACAAAACAACCCTCAACCTCGCCCTCTCTGCGATTAACAAACAATACGGCGAAGGAACCCTCATGCGCATGGGCGATGCCACCAAGATGAAGATCGCCGCCGTCTCCACCGGCTCCGTCGCACTTGACCTCGCACTCGGCGTCGGCGGACTCCCCAAGGGGCGCATCGTCGAAGTTTACGGCCCTGAATCCTCCGGCAAGACCACGCTTTGCTTGAGCATCATCGCCGAAATCCAACGTCAGGGCGGCAACGCCGTTTTCGTTGACGTCGAGCACGCCCTCGACCCACGCTACTCAAAAATCGTCGGCGTGGATCTCGATAATCTCCTCGTCTCCCAACCCGAAAGCGGCGAAGACGCCCTCAACATCGCCGAAACGCTCATCCGCAGCGGAGCCATAGATGTCGTCGTCGTGGACTCCGTCGCCGCCCTCGTCTCCAAGCAGGAACTGGACGGCCAAGTGGGAGATGCCACCGTGGGCGTGCAGGCACGCATGATGAGCCAGGCCATGCGCCGGCTCACCGCTGCCATCAGCAAGACCAGTTGCCTGTGTATCTTTACGAACCAGATACGCGAAAAAATCGGCGTCATGTTCGGCAGTCCCGAAACGACTCCCGGCGGACGCGCCCTGAAGTTTTTTGCCTCCGTGCGCCTCGATATCCGCCGCATCGGGCAAATCAAAGAACCCTCCGGCAAGATAATCGGCAACCGCACCCGCGTAAAGGTCGTGAAGAACAAAGTCGCTCCCCCCTTCACCGAATGCGAATTTGACATCATGTATGACGAAGGCATCTCGCGCACCGGCTCCGTGATAGACCTTGGAGTGGAAAACAAGATATTGGAAAAGAAAGGTGCATGGATCGCTTACAAAGGTCAGCTCATCGGTCAGGGGCGCGAAGCCGCAAAAGACTACCTGAGTAAAAACCCAGTCGTGCTCGAAGAAATATCCAAGGAAATCATGAGCAAGGTGCAGGTCGTAGGCGGCACCGCTCTCGCCGAGAGCAATCCCGAACCGCCGACAGAATAAGGCAGGAAGGACCGCTGCGCTCCGGAGGGAACGGACCTCAAACAGGAACTGTGGCATGGGAAATCCATGCCCTGCCCTTTGTCTGCCCCTTGCTGCAAAGGCGTCAGGCGAGACCGGCGTCCACAAGTTTTTGCCGCAAGGCTGCATCTTGCAGCGCATCTGCAAATTCGCCAAGCCCGCCATCCATCACCGCAGGCAGATTGTAGGAAGTCAGCCCGATACGATGATCTGTCACCCGGCTTTGCGGAAAGTTATAAGTGCGGATGCGCTCCGAGCGGTCTCCGCTACCCACCTGATTTTTGCGCGTTGCCGCGTAAGCAGCTTCCTCCTCGCTTTGCTTTTTTTCCAACAGCCGCGCCGACAGGATTTTCAGCGCCTTCGCCCGGTTTCGCAATTGTGAGCGTTCGTCCGCACAATACACCATGATACCCGTAGGCTTGTGGATGATCTGGACGGCGGATTCGGTTTTGTTGACGTGCTGGCCACCCGCGCCACTCGCACGGGAGACCGTCAAATCCAAATCGGCAGGATTGATCTGCACCTCCACCTCGCCCGCTTCGGGCAACACGGCGACCGTCGCCGCAGAGGTATGGATGCGCCCGTTGGCCTCAGTGACAGGCACACGCTGCACGCGATGCACGCCGCTTTCGTATTTAAGTGTCTTATAGACATCGGTACCGGTGATGAGAAACGAGACCTCCTTGTAGCCGCCGGTCTCCGACACATGGGCACCGAGCATTTCCCACTTCCAGCCGCGCTCTTCGGTAAACCGGCAATACATGCGGAACAATTCTCCGGCGAAAAGCGAAGCTTCACTGCCGCCCGTGCCCGCACGGATTTCCAGTATCGTGTTGCGCGAATCCGCCGGATCGGGCGGCACCATGGCCTTAAACAGTTCGAGTTTTTGCGCCTCCAGTTGCGGCTCCAGAAGTGCAGACTCCTCGGCGGCGAGCATACACAAATCAGGATCTGCGCCATTTTTTTCCCGAAGCTCCCGGTGCTCTGCCAACGTGCGCACACCGGCTTCGATACGGGCGTACAAGCCCGTTATACCCAACAAACGCTGGTGTTCGGAGGCAAGCGCCGCCGCTTTGCGCTGGTCGGCATAAAAATCCGTGCCGCCCATGGCGCGCTCGATTTCTGCCAGCCGGAGCCGGAAAGGAGTGATGTCCGGGAGGTCGGTCAAGTTATTCGTGGCGTTTTAATTTTTTCTCAAGGGGGATTTTGTTGTCCGTGCGCAGGATGAAGATCGCCTCCTTGGTTTTTACCCAGATCTTCTGCTCCTTGAGGATTTTTGTCGGGACGTGCTCGCAGACCTCGCCGATTTGCTCCACGGGCAAGCGCCGCCCCTTCTTGGTGGTATTGTAGTCATAGCCGGCACGGATGAGTTTTTCGGTCGCCGTATAGACACTTTCCTCTTCGGGGATCTGCACCACCCACCCCGTATATTCCTTGCCTTCGAGGGTGCCTTCGGGATCGCTCAATATCGTTACAAATTGTTTCTTCACAGGAGCCTCCTTCTCGCCATCCTCCTCGGCGGCCTCCTGCTCTTGATTGAGGTCTTCAATGATACGCGAGATGGTGCGCACGTCTATTTCGTTGCGCTTGAGCACAACTTTGAGAATTTCGATGTCAACTTTGGCCATGGGACGTAACAGCAAATCGTTTTTCCGGTTTTTCAAAAGCAAAAACACTTTCCCCTTGCCAAACACCGCCACACACCCTTTTTTCCCGCGCTCCATTTGGACGCCGTTTTGCCGGAACGGTTGTCCCTTCAGAACAAATAAAAACAAACACACAACACACAGATCCAAGGTTTCCTTTGCCCCGGCCATTGTGAAACACGGAGCCAGTCTTATGAATATCACCGTCAAGGACCTTCTCGACGCCGGCGTGCACTTCGGTCACCAGAAACGCCGTTGGAACCCGAAATCACGCCCGTATGTCTATGCCCACCGCAACGGATTCTCCGTCATAGACCTCGAAAAAACCCACGCCTGCCTCGAAAGCGCCACAAAATTTGTGGAAGAGCTTGTCGCCGCTGGCAAAGACATCCTCTTCGTCGCCACCAAGCGACAGGCACAGGACACCATGCGCGAGGCCGCCAAGACCTGCAACATGCCCTATGCCGTGAACCGCTGGATGGGCGGCGGACTGACCAATTTCGCCACAATCAAAAACTCCCTTGAGAAATACCGCCGCTACCTGCGCATGGAAGCCGACGGCTCACTCGCCAAGATGCTCAAGAAGGAAGCCGCCGCCGTAAAACGCGAAATGGCCCGTATGCATCGCAACTTCGAAGGCATGGTAGAAGTGCGCGCGCTCCCGGGTGCCGTCTTCGTCGTGGACACCAAGAACGAAGCCATCGCCGTCAACGAAGCCTCGCGCCTGGGCATCCCGGTCATCGGCCTCGTGGACACCAATTCCGACCCCTCCAAGCTGACCTACCCGATTCCGGGCAACGACGACGCCGTGAAATCCGTGCGCCTCATCGTTGAAGCGATCAGCACAGCCATCCAGGAAGGTCTCGCCCACCGCGAAGTCGCCCGCACCGAACGCCGCGCCGTGACACCCATCCAACAGGAACCCGAAGAAAAGAGCACGCAGCCCGAAGTCACCATTGACCCTTCCCTGCTGCGCGAGAATACAGAGGAGCCTGAGGAAGAGGACAAGCAGCAGCCCGCCAAGGCCAAAGCCCGTCCCCGCCGTGCAGTAAAAGCCAAGGAATAACACCACAACAACGAACCAAAACTCATTTAAAGGTATCCAATTATGGCAATTACCGCACAACAAGTGAATGAATTGCGCACGCGCACCGGCGCGGGCCTCATGGACTGTAAAAAGGCACTCGTCGAATCCAATGGCGACGCTGATGCCGCCGCCGAAATCCTCCGCAAAAAAGGCGCGGCCACGCGCGACAAAAAAGCCGGGCGTTCCGCCTCGGAAGGTGTCGTGCAATCTTACATCCACACCGGCGGCAAGGTCGGCGTGCTAGTCGAAGTGAATTGCGAATCGGATTTTGTCGCCAAAAACGAACAATTCCAGCTTTTCGCCAGACAGCTCGCCATGCACATCGCCGCTGCCTCCCCGCGCTACGTGAAGCGCGAGGATGTCCCCGAAGATATCGTCGCCAAGGAAAAGGAAATCGCCGCCGCACAGGTAGTCGGCAAACCGCCTGCGGCCATCGAAAAAATCGTGCAAGGCAAACTGGAAAAATTCTTCTCTGAAGCCTGCCTCCTTGAGCAACCCTTCGTCATCAATCCTGACAAGAAGGTCAACGACCTCATTACGGAAAACATCACGAAGACCGGCGAGAACATCATCGTCTCCCGTTTCGTGCGTTTCCAAATCGGTGCCTGAGCTGAAAAGCACAGGACACAAAAAAAGCCGGATACCTGCGGGTATCCGGCTTTTTTTATGGGGAGGAAAGGGCGCAACACGAAGGGCCTCAACAAAACGGGTGTGGGTCACCCGCGGGCCGCATATCCCGCGATCACCCGGAGCAACTTCTCCGCCTCACCGTCCGCATCATGCCACCAATCCACGGCCCATATCCGGTGCAACTGCCAGCCAAGCCCCTCGAGGACGTCCCGACGCAGTTTATCGCGATCCCGCGCGGTCGCGGCATTTTGGTAAGATTGCCCATCGCACTCAATCCCCAGCAGGTAGCGCCCCGACACCAAGGGGGCAAGCACCGCCAGGTCCACCCGGTAGCCGGAACACCCCACGCGCACATGCACCGCGTAGCCCGCAGCGCGGATGCGCTCTGCGACCATGTGCACAAACCCGGCGTCCGGCTCATGCGCATCCCGGGGCATCACAAGGCCAGTTCCACCACCGCGTTCTGCATATTCGAGAAATTGCCTCAAGCCGTCCACCCCCGGTGCATGCACACGCGCCGTATCCACCTGCCCGGCACGAAGCCCGCTGAAGACCAGCAACTCACGCTTCGCACGAGTCACCGCGACATTGAGCCGGCGTTCGCCGCCCTCGCGATTCAACGGGCCGAAATTCATCGAGACTTTGCCACTCTCGTCCGCACCATAGCAGATCGAGAAAAGGATCACGTCGCGCTCGTCGCCCTGCACGTTCTCAAGGTTTTTTACAAAAACAGGTTCGCCCTCCACCGGCGATTCATCCCCGAAGTGGCGCTCAATGGCAGGGTCTTTGCGCCGTTCGTTGTCGAGCAAGTTCTCGATGAGCTGCTGCTGGGCCAAGCTGAATGTGACGACGCCGAAGGAGCGCGGCGGGCCATCTGCCCGCAACCGGCGCATAAGCTCGGCGACGAGGGCATCGGCCTCGACACGGTTCGTGCGCGTTTTCCCCTTGTCGTAACGCGCCTCCGGCAAATGAATGAAGCGCACACCGCCGCGCTGCGCATCAGGCGCAGGGAAGGTAAGCAGCCCGCCATCGTAGTAGCGCTCGTTGCTGAACGCGATAAGGCTCTCATGGCGGCTGCGGTAGTGCCATTGAAGACGCTTGCGCGGAAAACCGCCCGCGAGCAGGTCGTCGAGGATGCTTTCGAGGTCTTCACATACAGTCTCATCGGCGTTCTCCGCGTCGTCATCGCCCGGTGAGGCTGCGAAAAAGTTCGTCGGCGGGAGCTGCTTGGAATCGCCCACCACGATGAGTTGTTTGCCGCGGGCAATAGCCCCGACAGCATCCCAAACAGCGATCTGCGAAGCTTCGTCAAAAATGACGATGTCGAAGAGCGCGTGTGAAGGCTCAAGATACTGGGCGACGGAGAGAGGACTCATCAACACGCAGGGCTTGAGGCGCGGAAGAAGATTCGGGATGCGGCGCAGCAACTGGCGCACGGGGAGATGGCGCATCTTTTTTGCAAGCTCTTTGCGCAAAAGCGTCAACTCGGCCTGCGGGACACTGGCATCTGAAACGCCGTCCCGTGGCACGCCTGCCGCAAGGCGCGTCCGGAGCGTATCGCGGGCGAGCACCAACGCCGCTTCATCCAACTCGCGGAAACGCGTGATGCGCTCCTCGTGTTCGCGCCCGAAGAAGCCGCGCAAAGCGCCGTCCTCTTCGATAATGGCGTCGAGGAGGGCGTGGCGGAAACTGCGCTCGAAGAGAGCGGGAAGGTCCGGCTGCCCCGGCACGTCCGGCGGCGGTGCCTCAAGCTGCGCGACGAGCGGAGCAAGGCCGAGCCGGACGGCCTCATTGCGGGCTTTTTGCCAAAAACACCATTCGCGGATTTGGCCCCAGTCGGCAGGCAGGCCTTCGGCAAATGCGAGAATAGCAGCGGGATAATCCGACGCATCCTCGAGGTGCCCGCGGCGCAAGCCGGACGTGCCCGCGAGGGCATCAAATGCACGCTTGAACACAGTGCGGGCCGCACGGAAAGCCGCCAGCCGCGCCCACGCCGCCACGCAGTCTTCGTGCGCTTCCGGAGATTCGTCAAAAAGAACCGCGAGGCGGTGGCGTATGTGTTCCAGCCGGGCGGCCTCACCCCCAGAGCAAGCATCCATGCAGGCGTGGAAGAGAAGCCCCCGTGCGCGGATGCGGTCGAGGGCGTCCGGTGCAGGTTCGCCTCCGGCCCAAAGCCGCCCGAGGCAGGCGCGGGCAGCAGGCGCGGCGGCGGCAAGCGCAGCATTCACCGCACGCAAGCGGAGAGCGGCCTGCAAGACGGCAGAGACCATCTCGTGGTCTTTGAGCGCGGCGACAGCACTCGATGCCGACACCCGCAATACCGCACGCAGTTGGCTGCGGACTTTGCCCGCATGAAACCAGCCGGGGAGAAACCATGAGTGGAGCGCCTTGCTCCAGCGCTCATCCAACGCGGGCAAATCCACCGCGAGCAGCTTTTCCTCATCATAGGCAGACAGCTTTTCGCGAAGCGCGGCACGCTCGGCAGCGAGTGAAAACCATGTGTTGATGTCCTCACCAAGGCGGCTCCAGGGCGTGCTGACAAAAGCCGGCGCAGGTGGCCCCGGAAGGTCAACCAGACCCTCCGCAAGCTCTCCCGCGCAGGCCAGCATCCTGCTGGAGAATCCGGGGATGCCCAGCCAGTCAAACAGGCTGCGGGTGGCGGTGCCAAGCTCGCGGGCGGCAGCGGCGAGCCTGCGGGCGCACTCAAGCACATGCTCCGACCACGCGGGTGCCCACTCCTCGCAGGTAAATGGAGCGAGTGCATGCCAGCCCAGCGGGGCGAGCGGGCGGGCGCGTTCCTGAAGCAGACGCACAAGCTCGCGGGCATGTTCAAGGGCACCGGGCGATGTATCGGGAAAGGGCGTCGGCCAGGCGTCGAGCCGGACGACCGCCTCGTCCCGCCGGGGCAAGAGGTAGTCCAGGCAATCCCACGCGCTCAAGCCGCAAGCGCGGTGCCGCTTCAAGGCGCGGGCGTGGACGTTGAGCGCGTCGCGGTTTTTCCCAAGCTCGGCGGCGCGGCGCTCCCATTCATCGCCGACATGGGTGGCGGTGGTTTTGAGCGCTTCGGCAAACTGGGCAAGCACGCCCGTTTTCCCGGTTTTGTTGGAATGCAGCTCAAGGCAAAACGGTTCCAGACCGTCCTCCCGGAGCCGACGGTGGACGACATCGAGAGCGGCGCGTTTTTCGGCGACAAAGAGGATGCGTTTCCCCTGCGCCAGACAGTGCGCGATGATGTTTGTGATCGTCTGCGACTTGCCGGTGCCGGGCGGACCTTCGAGCACGAAGTCATGCCCGGCGGCAGCGGCCATCACGGCGGCCAGTTGCGAGGAGTCGGCGCTGCGCGGACAATACACAGCGTGCGGCGCAAAACTGTCGTCAAGCTGCTCAGGCTGGACGTTATCCAGCGCACGCGGATAAGCCGTGCCAGATCCATTGACGAGGTGGCCGATGACGCGGTTTTTCATGAGTGCGTCAAGCCGGTCGGCCAAATCTTTCCAAAGCAGAAATTTGGTGAATGAAAACTGCCCCAGCCACACCTCCGCCTTGACCTCCCAGCCGGCGATGTCGCGCACCGCATCGCTGAAAATCTGGAAGACGCGGGCGACATCCACCCCCTTGGCATCTTCGGGAAGCGGATCCAGCCCGTGTATCTCTTTTTTGAAATCCCGGCGCAGCATCTCAAGCAGGGTGACGTTGACGCGCGTTTCCTCATCGAGCCGGCGCAGGAAGAAACCCTCGAGCACGGACTTGCGCTTTAGCTCGACCGGCACGAGGAGAAGCGGAGCACGCAGCACGCGTTCACCGTGTCCGCCCTCGCGCCACTCCAGTATCCCGATGGCGGCAAAGAGCGTATTGGCACCACTCTCTTCCAGAGAGCCACGGGTGGCGCGGTAGAGTTCCGTGAGGCGGCTGGTGTGCGCGGCGGCGGCGAGATCCGTGTGCAGGCAGCGGCGCAGAGCGAGTGCCTCATGCAGGTATTTCTCCAGCGCGGCGGCCTGCTCCGGCCCAGTGGTGGCGGTGAGTTCGGGTTGCGGGCGCAAGGCGAGTTCGCGATCAGAAGTCAGTTCATCCTCCATGTGCGCCGGGCTTTGGGAAAGGATGCGGAGCGTTGTCCGCGTCTCGCGGAAGTTGAGCAGACGGTTGCGCAGGCTCAAATCGAGCAGTCGGCTTTTCCACTGGTCTATGCGTGCCGGAGCATGGCCGAGTGTAGCGGGAGTAGCGGGCGGGATGTCAGGATTTGGCATAATAGCTCAAGGTTGGTCATTAATTCGCATATTTCACGAGAATTCGCACCGCATTGCCGCATATTTCAAAAGCACAGCATTGCGCTGCGGACTTCGCCCCGTGCGCCTCCCAAGTTTTTCCCGTGACTTGAAAAGCACCTCTCATTAGTAAACGCCTCTCATTTTATCAAAGATGCCCAAGAAAATACTCATAGCCACCAGCGGTGGCGATTGCCCCGGATTAAACGCCGTCCTGCGTTCCTTCGTAAAACGCGCCAGCCTCGAGCCGGAGTGGGAAGTGTGGGCCAGCCTGCAATCCTTCAACGGCTTGCTGTCCATCCCGCAACGCCTGATCCGGCTGGATAAAAAGGTGGTGTCGGGCATCCACGTCAAGGGTGGCACCATCATCGGCACGACGAAAGAATCCGGGCCATTCAACTGGCCGGTAAAGCAAGCCGATGGCACACTGACTTACGTGGATCGCTCCGATGAGATGATAAAAATTTGCCGCTATGCAGATTTTGCCGCCGTCGTGAATATCGGTGGAGACGGGTCACAAAAGATGTCGCAACGGCTTTTTGAAAAGGGTCTTCCAATCATCGGCATCCCCAAGACCATTGATAACGACCTTTGCGCGACAGATCTCACCTTCGGGTTCCAATCTGCGGTGGATGTGGCAACGGAGGCCGTTGACCGTCTGGTGAGCACGGCGGAAAGCCACAACCGAATTCAAATTCTTGAGCTTATGGGGAAACATTCCGGGTGGATTGCCTTGCATGCGGCCATCGCCGGCGGCGCTGAAATTTGCCTCATCCCGGAAATCCCCTACGACATCGCCAAAATCAAGCGCTTCCTCCTCGAACGTTTCGCCGGAGAAAAACCATTTGCCGTGGTCGCCATCGCCGAGGGCGCCATGCCCAGAGGCGGCAAGGCCATGGGCACCAAAATGCACGCGAACATCAGCGATAAACTGGCCGGGGCCGCCGAGCGCTTTGCAAGCGAGTTGAAAGAAGCCGGCATAGAATCGAGCATCCGTTGCACAATACTCGGGCACGTCCAGCGCGGTGGCATACCCGTGGCGTTCGATCGCGTCCTGGGGGCACAATACGGAGTCAAGGCCTTCGAGATGATCAAGGAGGGACGCTTCGGGCACATGGTCTCTTATCAAAACTCAGAGATGACCGCAGTCCCCTTCACCGAGGCCATCCGCCAACTCAAAACCGTTGAGCCGGACTCCTACCTCGTGCATGCCGCCAAGAGCATCAACATCTGCTTCGGCGATTGAAAACAAGAGATCCCCCACGCATGGACGCACAATGAATATCTCGCTTTCAGAAGAGGCACTGGCGGCATTAGACACCGCAGGAGTGCGCGCCTTATTGCAGGCCATGCCGGAAGAACGCACCGCAGCGGCACTGCTCCCGGCAGTGCGCCGTTGGGCGCAAGTAGATTTGGCCACAGTGCGAGCATTTATGGATTGTTGGCCGGAGCCGGCGGCGGCAACGGCGCAGGTCGCAGAAGAGGTGGCGCGGCAGAGCGCTATGGGGCGTTGGCTCGCAGCAGAGCTGGCCCAGCAAGCGGGCGATACCACCCGGGCACTTCGCGCATGGGAAGGCATCATCGAGGCAGGCGGCAGCGGGCAAATGGCAGCGGCGCTACTGGCGCGGACGCGCCTGCTGGCACAGGCGGGCGATGCAGACGGGGCACTGGCAACGCTGCGCAGGATGCTGCGCGACGCCGGGGCAAATGGACAGGCGACGCGGGCACAGGCAGACAAGTTGTATGTGCGGATTGCGCCAAAAGTCTCCACCCCGGTAGCAGGACGGGCAGTGCGCATCGCCGTGCTTGGCTCAGGCACCACGGCATTTCTGATCCCCATGTTGCGCATGGCAGCGGTGCGGGACGGATTTGCGCCAGTGTTTTACGAAGGACCCTACGGAGCTTTCCGCCAGGAAATACTCGACGCAGAATCGGGCTTATTCGCCTTCAAGCCGGATTTCGTCATCTTGGCGACCCACTGGCGCGATGCGCATTTCCCGGCCTTTTCCAACGAGCCGGAAAAGGCGGTGGAAGAGGTCGCAAAAGAATTTCAACAATTGTGGGCGGCATTGCTCGCACGGCACCCATGCACACTCGTGCAAAACAATTTTGACGTGCCGTGGGACGACCCTTCTGGGCACTTGGGGCAAGTCGAAGCGGGGAGCCGCCCTGCATGCCTGCGCCGCCTCAACCTGCGGCTGACCGAACTGGCCCCGCACAGTGTGCTGGTGGCCGATTTTGACTCTGCTGCGGCATCTTACGGCAAAGCGCGGTGGGCCTCCCCCAGGCAGTGGTTCATGAGCAAGCAACACCCGGCGCTGGAGTGCCTGCCGGAAGTGGCAGACTTGTGGATGGCACTGATCCGGGCAGCAGCAGGGTTGTCAAAAAAAGTGCTGGTGCTGGATTTGGATAATACGCTGTGGGCGGGAACCATCGGAGAAGACGGTTTGCAGGGAATCCGCGTCGGAGCACCATCCGCAGAAGGCGAAGCACACGCCGCATTGCAACGCTACGCCCTGGAGTTGAAAGAACGCGGGGTGCTTCTGGCCGTGTGCTCAAAGAACAACATGGCGGATGCACGCCTGCCCTTTGAAAAACACGACGGGATGCTACTGAGCTTGGACGATTTTGTAGCATTTTCCGCCAATTGGGAAAACAAGGCCGACAATTTGAAACGGATGGCGCAAGCACTCAATCTGGGCGTGGACAGCTTCGTATTCCTCGACGACAACCCGGTGGAACGCGCACTGGTGCGGCAGGCCCTGCCGGGCGTCGCCGTGCCGGAGGTGGGCCGCGACCCGGCAGAATATGTGGAGATATTGCACCGCGGGCGCTGGTTCGATTCACCGCGGATTTCGGCGGAAGACAGGAAACGGCACGCGAGCTACAAAGCCAATGCCGCACGAGACACACTTCAGGCGACCGTGGCCGACATGGACTCCTTTTTGCGCCACTTGGAGATGCGGGTGACACGCGGCGCATTCGACGCGACGGTGCTCGACCGCGTAGCACAACTGCTGGGCAAGACCAACCAGTTCAACCTGACCACGCGCCGCCACTCGCTGGAGCAGGTGCGCCGCCTGGCAGAGACACCTTCGGTGTGGACGCAGTGGTTCCGCCTCGAAGATAAGTTCGGCGACAATGGACTGATCGGCGTGATGATTGCGACCCCGGCAGAGGCCGATACATGGGAAGTGGATACCTTTTTGATGAGTTGCCGGGTCATCGGACGGCGCATGGAGGACTACATGGCCGCGACTCTGCTGGATGCGGCGCGGCAGCGGGGCATCCGCCGCGTCATCGGGCGCTATCTGCCGACGGCGAAAAACGGAATGGTGGCAAAGCTTTACGAACGCCTGGGATTTGCCGCCGACCCAAGTGGACAAAAGGAAGTGTTCGTGTTTGACCTTACGGCAAAGGCGTTTTCCATGCCGGAGTATTTCCAAACAAAGGTCTCTTGATTCGCATATTTTATGAAAAAGAAGAAAATTTTTTTAATCACAGGCACGGTGATCTTGGCATGGATCGCAGGATTATTCGTATATGTCGCCGCCTTCACCAAGGTAGTCCCGAGCATCACGCAACCGATTGCACAACTGCTCCCCACTGAGATACCGGGCTGGACATCGCGCGAGCTTTCTCTGGCGGGGACGGAGACGATGAGTGAGATCGCCAGCCAGATACTCCGGTTCGACCAATACATCTACCGACAATACCAAAAAGGCCCCACCCATGTCGAAGTCTACGTCGCCTACTGGGGGCCGGGAAAAATCACCACCACGGATGCCGGAGTCCACAATCCAGATTCCTGCTGGGTAAGTGCCGGATGGACGCGCGATGAGCGCGAACACGGAAAGGAAATTTCTCTGGGGACGAAAAAAATGAAACCCTTGGAATATGGCATATATTCCAAAAAAGAGCAGCAGGAGTTCTACCGCCAGCCGGTCATTTTCTGGCACTTGGTCGGCGGAGAGGTCAATCGCTATGAAGACCAGAAACAAGGATGGCGCAGCGGAGTGCTCGGGCGCCTCGACCGGGTGCCGTTGGTCATCGCCGATTTGAAAAAATACGGTTTGAACCAGCGCCGTGAGCAGATGTTTATCCGCATCACCGCCAACAGGTCTTTTGATGCCCTCCTGCAAGATCCCGATTTTATAAGATTACTGGAAGCCTTGGAACCACTTGGGATATTTGAAGGGCATGATTGGTAAACGAAACGCAAACAATAATTCCTATAATCCGTAGGCATAAAATTCGCGGCAAAACTTTATTACAATGACGCCGTGGATTCTGTTTAATCAAAGTCTCTCGCATCAATTACCATTCTGTATAAGAGTATTCCCCAAAAAAGTCCCAGTGCAATCTGTTTGCACTCGGGATGCGTGGGAAGGATGTAATCTTTGTTCAACAAAACTTCTTGCTTCCGCTTGAGCTTGAGAGAAAAAAGAAAATTTCCAAAAATGCTGAAAATGCGTTTCTGAATTGTCAAAATACTTTGCAATCCTGTATCTTTGGCTGAATTAAAAGCGATGGCATTTTCCTTGTAATACAACAATCCGTAAAGATCTGCTCCTTTTGCCAGCACAAAATATTCTTCGTTGAAATAACAGCTTATACTTTCCGGCGAAACAAGGTATTTATACGTGTTTCCATCAATTTTCACCGTCTCGCCGATAGGAAAAGAAAAAATGGCATTGTTGATTTTTCCCTTAATTTGTGTCGTCGGCCCAAAGTCGCAACAAACCTCGCCGACCATTTTCAGGCCACTCGCTTCTTCTATCCAATAACGGTGCAAGCGTTCTCCCCGCACACCATTAGGAGTAGCAGGACAAGACACCGAGAGTTTATGGAGATATTCGTTCATTGGTGAAAACAAAGGGCCTACTCAGGATTTTGGACGGATGCCATTTACGAATAAAAACTTCTCTTTTAAAGAAAAATTTTATTCTCTGTTGCATTGTCATGTTTGTTTAGAATGTAACGCTGTCTGGCACATATTTGTCAAATCCTATAATGCTTTTCGTTATTTCGAGTGGAGCACTGGATATTTTTCTTCTAAATCCCCCAACGGGGGAAAATGTGTACCGAACGAAGTGAGAGCGATTCCATAACCGCCGGTGAACCGCGAAGCGGTGTAACCGGCGGATAGCCTCCCCCTCGTAACATCGTCCCCGAAGGGGGCGAACTACAATTGCGACACGCCTTGGCTGCCATTGTTCGCCCCTTGCAGGGTCGCTGAGATAGCAGAGTAGATCCGCCGGTTACAGTGCTTCGCACTTCACCGGCGGTTATGGAATCGCTCTCACTCCGTTCGGTACACATTTACCCACTTCGTGGTATTACGAGTGGGACATCTTTTCACTCAAGATAGCGGGTGAGCGTTTTTTAACGCTGTAATTCCTTATTTATAATCAAGATGAATCGAGATGTAAGGCTGCCAAACTACCATTCAAAAATTGTTTAAGCCCTACGGACATTTCCCGCAGGAAGGAAGAAATAGGCAGAGGTTCACGCAGATTTAAGATTGAAACTTAAATTTGCATGAAACAGGCTTTGCTCTCGTATGATTTCCCGCACATTACAAGCCGTGCTCCGCCAGCGTGCCAGCAGCTACAAAGCTGTTCTGCTCACCGGACCGCGGCAAAGCGGAAAAACTACGCTGGCCCGGGCGACATTTCCCGAAAAGCCCTACCTCTCCTTCGAAAACCCTGATACCCGTGCCATCGCCACCGCCGACCCGCGCTCCTTTCTCGCACGTTTCGGCGATGGCGCGATTTTCGACGAGGTGCAGCGCGTGCCGGAGTTGTTTTCCTATCTTCAACAAATCCTTGATGAATCGCCTGCTACGGGGCGTTTCATCCTCACTGGCTCGCAGCATCTCGCTCTCTCGCAAAACGCCTCGCAATCCCTTGCCGGGCGCGTGGCAATCCTCCAATTGCTCCCCTTTTCCCGCAAAGAAATGCTCAGTGGCGGCATTGCCTCCACCTCGCTTGCCGAGACACTTTTCAACGGTTCCTACCCGCCTGTTTTTGACCAAAAACTTCCCTCTGGCGAATGGTTCGACAACTACATCGCCACCTACCTTGAGCGCGATGTCCGCCAAATAATCAATGTCCGCGACCTTGCTGCTTTTCAGCGTTTTCTCGGCTTGTGTGCTGGAAACACCGGGCAATTGTTTAACGCCTCGCGCCTCTCCGCCGATTGCGGTGTGGCCTCCGTCACCGTCTCCCAGTGGCTCTCCGTCCTGGAAAGCAGTTACCTGATCTTCCGTTTACAACCCTATCACGGCAATTTCCGGAAACGGCTGGTGAAAACTCCCAAACTTTATTTTTGGGACACGGGTCTTGCGGTGCGTTTGCTCGGTATTCAGACCCCGGAACAACTTCACACTCATCCCTTGCGCGGTTCTTTGTTTGAAAATTGGGTCATCGCTGACGCCATGAAAACCATTTCTCACAGCGGACAACGCCCGCAGTTTTATTTTTGGCGCGACAGTGCAGGGCTTGAAGTGGACTTGCTTCAAGACATCGGCGGCGGTGCTCTTGAGGCTACGGAAATCAAATCCGGGGCGACATTTACGCCCGACTGGACTACGGGCTTACTCAAGTGGTCGGAACTCGCCCGAACAGCAGCACCTCAATCTCCCGAGCCATCTCCCGAGAAAGCACCGGCGCTCCATCTTGTTTACGGCGGCGCGGAGACGTTTGATTTCAAAAATATCCGCATTCGTTCATGGAATACCAGTTTGTAGAGTGGTTTTGAACCGTTCTTGTATAGCGTTTTGCTCAAACTGGGATGCGCGGTATATCGGAAACGCCAAATGCCGCTGCTCCGGAATTGCCATCAGCACCTTCGGACGACGGCACGCGTTTTGGAGTGCGGCGTCTCGACGCCGCTTTATGCCAGCAGAGGCATTATACCACCTTCTATTAAAAATTACACTTTACAGAGATGAGGCTGAGCGGCTCAGAACCCGCTGAAGACGGGGTTTGCGGCGCAGTGTTCCGTGTATCCGTATATGTCCGGCAATTTTCACGCATTTTTATCCCAACATCCTCTGGAAAATACTCCTCGATTGTGAAAGAAAGTTCTTGCTCTCTTCCCCCAAAGCATTCCTCTCTCGGTTTGTTTTCTCATCTTTTCTGCATGATCTTGCATCCTCTCGACGCTTTTTGCCGAAAAACCAAACTCCTCCCCAATTCCTAAATGTTGTATCTTTTGAGAAAACTCCTTGATTCATTGAAACGTTCGACACGATCTGCTCGAGCCGATTTTTCGTTCGCAATATACTTATTTGCAACAAGTTACCCCCCCCCC
>JAITXH010000221.1 GCA_031284845.1 Puniceicoccales bacterium
GGAAGCGCAAGATGTTTGGCAAAGACGGCGCGCTCCATGTTGTTAAAAAGCGGAAGCGCCTCCTGCGCCGGTACAGCCCGCCACGCCGCTAAGCGGCGCTCTGCATCGGCTTCCAACACGTAATCCGCGCCGCCGGAAGCCTTCATTGCAGCGTAGGCCTCCGCTGTCGAAACACCAAACGCGGGCTTGAACAACAGCAAGCGGCGTCCGCGCAATGCAGACGCCTCCGCCTGCGTCAACGCCTCCACGCGCTCGCCGCGTCCGCGCATGATGACCGGTGCGCCCCGGAGAAACAGGGGGCAATCCGAACCGAGGCGGGCGGCAAGTGCCTCCAGTGCCGCAGTATCCAAGGGGTGCCCCGCGACCTCGTTGAGCAGGCGAAGCGCCGCCGCTGCATCCGAGCTGCCACCACCGAGACCAGCGCCGTGCGGGACTCGTTTCTCCAGTGTGAAATGGAGGCGGGGCAAGTGCGGGACTTTTTCGCGAAACACCGCTGCCGCCTTGAGCACGAGGTTGGAGGCGTCCACGGGCACTCCGGGAAAATCGCAGGCGAGCGTATCCTGCCCTTCCCCGCTGGCACCGGGCTCCAGCCAAAGCGTGTCGCCCAGCGCGATGGGCGATACCAAGCTGACGAGCGAGTGAAAACCATCCGGGCGGACACCGGTGATGGCGAGCAGGAGATTTATTTTTGCAGGCGCAAAAGCGACATGGAGCATGGCTGTAATACTGTTTCCGTTAGAAAAATTTTAAACCCAAAAAAGGAAAGTTGAACGAGTGAATTACACAAGGCGTTGAGGCTGCCTGCGACTGGGCAATAGATCACCATAAGCCCGCTTTTTTAAAGCTGAACCAGCCCTGCCCTGCACGGTCAATAGCCGGGTTGCCGAGGATGACGTGGTCGAGCAACTCGACGTCCAACACCTTCGCCGCCTCGAGGAGCTGGCGCGTCGAAGTCATGTCCGCCCGGCTCGGTTCGGGGTCGCCGCCGGGGTGGTTGTGGACGACGACCATAGCCGTCGCGCCCAGG
The DNA here is from genome assembly GCA_031284845.1 of Puniceicoccales bacterium. Classification (GTDB taxonomy): domain Bacteria; phylum Verrucomicrobiota; class Verrucomicrobiia; order Opitutales; family UBA953; genus CALNBE01. The sequence goes on from JAITXH010000221.1 coordinate 1,028, forward strand.
CGCAAAGCGGCGCGGAATGTTTCACGCGGATGTATCAATGTGCTTTGCGCCGTGCCGGAGGTGATCTCCTCGCAACGGATCAACCTGTAGCGGGAGTTCAAGCAGAGCACCCAGCATTTCTCGACGACAAGCCCCTGGATGATGTCTTGAAAAAATGAATATATCACTTCCGGGTTATCGAGCACGGGGCTGGCCTCCTTCCCCTGCTCCAGGATGCGCCGGGCGATCTCCATCACAGTAACAAGCTGGAGCGCCTTAACGCGCCCTATGCCGCGCCGCCGGGCGAAATCATCGCGTGTCCACGACACCAGACCACCCAGCGAGCCGGCCTCGTGGACGAGCCGCGAAGCCACGGCGAGCACGTTCTCCCCCGCAGTGCCCGTGCGCAGCAACATGGCGATCAACTCGGCGTCTTGCAACGCACGCGCCCCGAGCTTTTCCAGGCGTTCCTGCGGGCGCTCATGCGAAGGGAGCCTGGCAAGCGGCAGAGAGGAGGAAGCGTCTTCCTTGGCGATGATCTGGCTGGGCATGGCTCGTGGATGTGTTGCGAAAGCGCGATACTCACATCCCGCCCTGCGCGGGCAAGCATTTCCCGCAAGATTGGCAAACCAAGGCAAAAAAACGTTTTGCCACCGCAGGCGACACGCACACATTCCCGCGCAACACATTTACAGATGCTCGATATCAAGTTTTTCCGTGAGAACACCGATGCGGTGAAAGCCGCCGTCGCCCGCAAAAAATTCCAGGTGGACTGGGACGCCATCCTCGCGCTCGATGCGCACCGGCGCTCCATCATCTCCGAGGCGGAGAACGCCAAAGCAGCCCAAAACGCGGCCAGCAAAGCCATGGCCCCCATGCCCAAAGGCACGCCGGAGTTTCTCGCCAAGGTGGCCGAACTGAAGACCGCCTCGGCCAAAGTAAAAGAACTGGAAAAGGCCGCCGCTGAGGTGGACGAGCAGTGGCGGCGGCTCTACCTCACCATCCCCAACACGCCGCACGAATCGGTGCCCGACGGGCGCACGGAAGCCGACAGCCGCGAGGTCTCCACTTGGGGCGACCCCGCAAAGCTCGTCGCACCGCAAGCCGTGCCGCATTGGGATTTGCCTTGGTTCGGGACGCTCGTGGACTTCGAGCGCGGCGTGAAAGTGACTGGTGCCGGCTTTCCCTTTTACGTGGGCGACATGGCGCGTCTCGTGCGCTCGCTTATCCAGTTCTTCCTCGAAGAAGCGCACGCCGCCGGCTACGAGGAAGTGCTCGCCCCGCTGCTCGTCAATCCGACCAGTGCCACCGCCACCGGCCAGCTCCCGGATAAGGAAGGGCAAATGTATCACGCCGTCGCAGACGATCTCTACCTGATACCCACGGCGGAGGTGCCAGTGACCAATTTTTTCCGCGACGAAATCATTCCCGAAGAGCAGCTCCCCGTCTATCGTTGCGGCTACACACCATGCTTCCGCCGCGAAGCAGGAAGCTGGGGCGTGCATGTGCGCGGGCTGAACCGCCTGCACCAGTTTGATAAAGTAGAGCTGGTGAAATGGGTGCGCCCGGACACCTCCTTTGACGAATTAGAAAAGCTGCGCGACGATGCCGGGCGGCTTTTGCAAAAGCTCGGTCTCCCGTATCGCGTGCTGCTGATTTGCGCCGGAGACATCGGCTTCCCCCACGCCAAACAATACGATCTCGAGGTGTGGGCCGGCGGGCAAAAGCGCTGGCTGGAAGTCTCCTCGTGTTCGAATTTCACGGACTTTCAAGCGCGCCGCGCCGGCATCCGTTACCGCCCGAAAAACGGCGGCAAGACCGAAGTGCTGCACACCTTAAATGGCTCCGCTCTGGGTCTGCCCCGCGTGCTCGCCGCGATACTGGAGAACAATGTGCAGGCAGACGGCACCGTGCGCATACCCGATGTGCTGCGCAAATGGTATGGCGGCGAAACCATAGGCACCGCCAAAACACAAACTTCCTGACAAAAAGCCACACACCATGGACGCCATGCACGAACCTTCACCTCAAACCACACCCGATGAGAAAGCGCGGGGGACCCGTGCCCGGCGCATCCTCGTCGGCGTGATGGTTGCCTTCATCCTCATCCCCTTGGTCGCCGGATTAGTCCGCGACCGCATCCGGGCGGCACAGCACACGGGTCTCCAGCTCGCCGCTGCCCAAACCACGCTCCCGGCGGACTTCGAGAGCAAACTGGCCGGACTCGGCCTCACCCTGCCACCGCCGCCCGCAGCCATCGGCGCCTATGTCCCGTCGGTGCGCACGGGGAACCTGCTCTTCATCGCCGGCACTTTACCTCTCGTGGACGGCAAAGTCTCCCACTCCGGAAAAGTCACCGCCGACCCCGAAGGCATCCGCCACGGATACGACGCTGCCCGGCAATGCGCCCTCAACTCCCTCGCCAATATCAAGGCCGCTCTCGGCTCGCTCGACCGGGTCTCACGCATCGTCTCCGTAACGGGATTCGTCAACGGCACGGATAATTTCCCCGACAGCCCGAAAGTCATCAACGGGGCCTCGGAGCTTTTTCTCGCTGTCTTCGGAGACGCGGGCCGCCATGCGCGGGCCGCAGTTTCGGTGAACGGGCTGCCGCTCAAGGCCTCGGTGGAAATCACCGTCATCGTCGAAGTCCGGGAATAAAAAAAACCGACGGAACAGGAAGCCGGACGGGGCCGGGATTTCCGAAGTGCCGGTTCAGCGCGCTGACGATCCGGTGGGCATACCGACACCGTTGATCCCGCAGCCAAAGTTCGGCCCCTCGTGTGTCCACACCATATGTGCACCCTTTATCAAGGCCAGTTCTTCAGGGAGCAAGGGAGCCAGTTTAAATACCGGCAGCGGCACCTCCATCGCAGGTGAGGCATCCGGCAATTTGCTTTTTTGCTGAATCAGCAGCCCTGCGGAAAACAAGCCGCCGTAACCCTCGGCGATGACGATTTGGATCCTGTATGTCCTCCCCTTCGTCATATCAAACCAACTCCCGTAGTAACGTCCGTTAGAGCCCAGATTGGGCAGGGAGCCGTTTGCCAGATAAGCGCTCTTCGGTTCCCAGTCCTTCTGCGGCTTCACCCAGGTCTGCATACCGCCCTGCGTCCAAGGTCCCCAAAATTTTACTTGGCCCTGTATCGCGACGAGCAACCCGTCGTCGCCCATCCCTGCGAAACGATACATGCCGGACTCCGGCGGCGTGATCCACCCTTCGTAGTAGCCGAGCCAGCCGGGCGCTTGTATTTTATCCTCGCAGTTAAACGCTTTAGTGGCTTCGGAGGCATTTACCGGCGGTATAAACAGGCTTGAAGCGTAGAGTTTATCTGGTGCGGCGGCATATTTTCCGTCAAAAAAGCTCTTGCGCAACCCAGTAGCGACAAAGCCCGTGAAGGCCACTTTCATCTCATTGATGCGTGCGCCTTGATTGCCGTATGCGTAGAGGCCTTTGCCGTTTTTATCCCGCTTCAAATCGTAAAGCGTGGCTTCCAGCCGGTTCGGTTGCCGGAATTTTGCACCGAAGAGCGACACCATGCCGCGCCCGCCAAACCCAGGCCCGCTACCGACACCGATGCCGCCACCATCGCCGCCGCCCAGGCCCTTGGAACTTGCTCCAGCCAACGCGCCGCTTTCAAGGGCGCTGAAATTCATTGAAGGAAGCTCCGGCAACGACACCGCACTGTTGCTCGTTTTGGCGGCCAGCTTGGGCATACTCTTCACCATATTTCGGGCGTTCTTGGCCTTGTTTTTGTTCGGGTTTCGAGTGACCTTCTCCCCCTTGTCGCCACCGCCGCTGCCGGTCGTGAAAGTGGTCGGCTCAGGTTTGGAAATTACAATCTGAGAGACGACCCATGTTAACGCAATGATGACGAGTAAAATGTGGACGCCCAATGAGACAAGGAATCCGTCTCCGCCGAATTTGCGCCAAAACCGCTGCCACCGTGTGACCTCCTTGGGCGGTGGCATAGGCAACGCTTCCAGCGGTTGTTCCAATTCCTGGTAAAACCCTCCTTCCGGCGGAGGAAACTGCCCTTCCTGCAGCGCAGGCCCACTCTCCAAATATTCGCCTCCGGGCGCACCTGTGGCATCTGGCAGCGCCACTTCTTCGGGGACCGGAGGTAAATCAGCTTGTTCTGCGTTGTCAGACATTGCGGGGGAAAAGTTCACACCGGACTTTGCCTGCGATCTTTTAAAAGACAAGATAGGTTATTCGTTTTTTGAAACGTCCTCAATGCCTCACAAAGCCAATCTCTGACTGGGCAAGCCCTACGAAACATGACTACTTCCGTCCGGGTGCCAGGCACGTCCTGCCTGCTTCACAAAGTTTGCTTCCGGGCGTTTTGTTGCCGGATGAGATCTGTGATGCGGATGGCCACTTCAAGGGCGCTTTTGCCCAGCTCGGTGCCGACCTTGGGCGCGGCGTGATCGCGCACACACTGCACAAAAGACGCCAACTCCAATGCCAGCGGCTCACCTTTTTCGACAGGGATCTCCTCCCTTTTGATATCAAAAATGGTGTCTCCATCCATGCGCAGCAAGTGCCCGCTCTGATTCATGAAATCCAAAGACAGATAAGCACCCGGCTGGAATACGCGCAATTCGCGGACTTTTTTGGAACTGACCCGGCTGGTGTTTAAGTTGGCAACCGCACCATTGGCAAAAGTAAGCCGTGCGTTGGCGATATCTTCGTGCGGAGAAATAATATTCACACCGACGGCGTCTATGCGCTCCACAGGAGCTTTGACGAGTTGGAGGACTATCCCGATATCGTGAATCATGAGATCGAGCACGACGCCCACCTCAGTGCCACGCGGATTGAAGGGAGCAAGCCTGTCGGCGGTGAGGTAGCGCGGATCGTTCACGGCAGATTCCAGAAACCGCATCACGGGGTTGTAGTGTTCAATGTGGCCGACCTGAACGATGCGTTTTGCAACATTGGCGGCGGTAAGGATTTTGCCGGCCTCTTCAAGCGAGGTGCAAAGCGGCTTCTCAATGAGCAGATGGCATCCGGCTTCAAGCAAGGGAACGGCGACCTGCGCATGCTTATCCGTCGGGACGACGACGCTGACGGCATCGCAGGCACGGCCCAGTTCTTCAATAGAGTGGAAACGCGGACACTGGCATTTGGCGCAAATCTCTGCGGCGCGGGCATCGTCCACCTCAAAAATACCCACGAGGGAAACGCCGGGCAGCGCACTGTATATACGCGCATGGTGCTGGCCCAGATAGCCGACACCGACGACGCCACAGCGTATGTTTTCTGAATTACTCATAGGAATATAACAAAAAAACGCCCGCTGGGGAAGAAGGACGCCGCCTTGGCAATCCTACCAGAAGCCGCGCCTCCCGGGAGCCGGGGGGCGGAGTGGCGTGGCCTCGCGCACACGGCGCGGAAGTTACGCACGAACGGACACCGAGCGGTGACCGGCATCCCACTGGACGACTCCGTCCGTGAGGGCAAAGAGCGTATGGTCGCGCCCGATGCCGACATTCTGGCCGGGGCGCATCCGGGTGCCGCGTTGGCGGATCAGGATGTTACCAGCGCGGGCAGTCTGACCGCCGTAGAGTTTGACGCCGAGACGCTGTGAGTTTGAGTCGCGTCCGTTGCGGGATGTTCCGCCGCCTTTTTTTGTTGCCATGGTAAAAAATGCTTTGAGGTGGAAAAAGAAAAAGAAATCAGGCCTTAATGGACTCGATTTTGAGCACGGAAAGTTCCTGCCGGTGCCCGCGTCGGCGCGCATAGCCTTTGCGCCGGCGGTGTTTGAAAATGCGGATTTTTTCGCCGCGCTTATTTTCAAGGATTTTTGCTGTGACACTTGCACCATCCACCAGCGGAGTGCCGATTTTGACGTCTGCGCCTTCGCCGACAAGGACGACCCGATCAAGGTTGATCGTGTCGCCGGCTTTTGTTTCCGGGTAAAGGTTGACGGTGATGATGTCACCTTCTTTGACCGTGAACTGACGGCCTTGCGTAATAATAGTCGCTTTCATGACTTCGTTTGTGAGGGGGGGCGAGAAAAGGCGGAGAGCGAGGGAATGCAAGCCAGTTTTTGCAAATTTTTTGTTTTTTTGCTTTCGCATTGCCCAAGAGTCCTTTTTCTCCCCGCCTCCGCTCACTAATGGATAAAAAGAATACAACCATCGGCATCCTCCTGCTCGCCGCAGCCATCGCGCTCTTCGTATGGGATGCCAACCGCCGCGCTAAAATTGCGGAACAATACCCGCAAAGCCAGCCGCCGCCAACGGTTGTCGCGCCGGTGCCGGTAGCCCCGATCCACGCACCCGGCCTCGCACCTGCGCCCAGTTCTCCCGGCCTCGCACCCGTGGCGCGAAGCACGCCCGCCGCGCCCGTCGAAGGCAAGATCGTCTCTCTGGAAAACGATACCTTGCGGCTCAACCTCAACACGCACGGGGGGGCCATCCGTAACATCGCTTTGCTCAAACACGCCGATGTGCTCAAACACCGCAAAGATCCGGCAGAGCATCCCTACCTCTTCAACGGAGACGGGGCAGTGCCCGCACTTTCCTTCAGCACAGACGGCGCAGGCGGTGTCCCGGTGGAATGGGCACCCTCATTTTCCGTCGTCAAATCCGAACCGGGGCACAGCATAGCGCTTGCCGCGACACAAGACGGGCTGGCCATCACCCGCATCTATACGCTCGCCGCAAAAGAAAATGACCCCCACGTCGTCAATGTGCGCACCACCTTCCGCGCCGTCGGCCCGGCACCCGTCGCCGCCTTTACCTTGCGGCTCAACATGGGGGCACTGCCGCCGACCAAGGGCGATGTGGCACACCAGTTCCTCGGCATCGCCTCTTACGATGGCACATCATTTAGTAAGACGAGCCTCAGCGACCTCTCCGAAAAAGCTTTCATACGTGTCCCGCGCGGAGTGCAGCCCTGGCAATGGGTGTCGGTGACCAATCAGTATTTCGCCGGCATCTTGCGCTTCGACGAGTCCACGAGTGCCCGCGCTACAGACCTCCACGTCAGCCCGCTCTACCGCGCCGCCGCGCCCGGACAAGCTGCCGCCACTGGAGCCTACACGTTGACGGGCGATGTCGGGTTTTACATCCCGGCGCTTCAGCCCGGGCAGGAAGTCACGCTCGGTGCCGATTATTTCGTCGGCCCCCGCGAATACACACGTCTTGCCAATCTCGGCGGTGGACAGGAGAAAGCAGTCCAATTCGCCAAGCTCTATTTCATTTCGGTGGATTTTCTTTGCAAAGTCTTCGTCGTCACTCTCGCCGGCCTGCATTCCATCCTGCCCGATGTGGTCTGGGCGTGGGGCCTCGCCATCATCTTACTTACCGTTATTATTAAGGCGCTCACATGGCCTTTGATTACCGCGCAGCAGCGCTCCGCCGAGCGGATGCGCCAGTTTCAGGGGCCGATGAAGGCCATCCGCGAGAAATACAAGGATGACCCGAAGCGCCAGCAGCAGGAAACGATGAAGCTCTATCAGGAGCACAAGATCAATCCCTTCGCGGGTTGCCTCCCGGTGCTCATCCAGATCCCGGTCTTCACCGGCCTCTACTTCACCTTCCAGTCGCTCTCCCAACTGCGCTTCCAGTCCTTCCTCTGGATAGCCGATCTCTCCATCCCCGATGTCCTCCCCGGACTGGAGGATGTCACCATTTTTGGCATTCCTATCCACATCCTGCCGATACTCGTAGCCGTCACCATGCTGATTAATATGCGGCTGATGCCGATGCCCAACGTGGAAGGCCAGCAGAAGTTGATATTCTACGGCATGATGATCATCTTCCCGGTATTTTGCTACGGAATGCCAGCGGCGCTCATGCTTTACTACTCCGTGCAAAACGTGCTCACCATATTCCAGACCCTCATCACACGGCGGCGTTTCCAGAGGGAAGCCGCACTCGTGAGCACAGATGGCGGCAAAGTCACCGTCCTCCTGCCCGACAGCCCGTCCGGCGGCAAAAAGAAAAAAGACAAACGGAAATCTTAACGCCTGTTTACAATCTTTTGAGAAACACGCTGCACCGCGTATCAGGAGCACGGCATTAAGGTCATTAAGTACCTTAGGCCGTGAAAGTGAGTTCGCGCCTTTCCCCGGTGCAAATGTCACCACAAGCAGCATGGAAAGCACAATGTGAAATTATTGTGAAAAATATTGCCTTACCCGCCTCTGCCCTTTTTCTGCCGCACCGAATACATCATTCTTTATCCCAAATGAAAAAACTGACTCACTTTGCAGCACGCCTCTTGCTGCACCTCACGCTGTTCTTCGCCTTTGTCGGCGGAGCCGATAAACTAAGCGCCCAAACCGGCACTTGGTATTTCACCGGACTGGAGAACTCGTTCGCCGGTTCCAGCAGCAGCCCCCCTCGACACATTGAAGACAAACTGACGATTTCCCAATCGGGAGATTCCTACACCATCGCTTA
>JAITXH010000040.1 GCA_031284845.1 Puniceicoccales bacterium
ACCGCCCGCGGCCTCACCCGAGCCGCCGCCTACGGCCTCAATGACGCCATCTTCGTCAAACACGCGTGGCAACGCTGGGGCTACGATTACCGCCTGCCCGAAATCTACCCGCCCGCCGCCTCCGAGTTTCAATGGATGAACGGTTCCCAGCATGCCACCGACCTCCCCGGTATTCAGGCCATCCGCAAAGCCGCTGCCGACGCCGGAATCCTTTTTTGCCCACACGATAACTATATTGATTTTTACCCCGACGCCGAAGGGTTCAGCTACGACAACATCGTCTTCAACCGCCACGGTGCCCCTGTGAAACACTGGTATAACGTCGCCCGCCGCGCCCAGAGTTACCGCTGGCTCCCGCACGCTTTTCACGCGCATCTCCGCGCCAACGTCGAGCGCATGCGCACTGGCTTTTCGCCCGACAGCTTGTTTCTCGATGTCTTCACCGCCGTCACGCCCTTTGACTACTACGACCGTGCCGGAAATTTTTACCCGCACACGCGCACCGCGAAAGAGTGGGGCGACGCCTTCAACAACGCCCGCCGCCTTCTCAAGCCCACCGCGCCGATGGTCAGCGAGGCGGGGCTGGACGCTCTTGTCGGCTCGCTTGACGGCGCTCAATCCGACCATTTCCCCGCGCAACGTTGGGACATGAAGTTCACCGACGCGGAGCGCACCCCGTGGCACGACATGGCCACACATGGGCGCTTCGTGCTCTTCGCAGGCGGGCTGGCCAACCGCTACGGTGCGTTGCGGTGGGACTACATCACGCAGCCCGGCCACGGCTACGACAGCGACGACTATCTCTCCAACACCGTCATCGGCGGACGCAATCCCATGAGCGATGGCCCGTTTTCGCGTTCCGCCGTGATGACCTACTGGCTCCTGCACGATGTCTGCGCCTCGCTCGCCCGCGCCACGTTTGAGACTCACGCCTTCGGCAGCAACGTCCACCAGCAGCACACCACCTTCAGCAACGGCGGCAAAGTCTGGACGAATCGCGGCAAAGCCGACTGGGAAATCACGGTGGACGGGCGAGGGACGCCAGTCCCCGGCGGGAAAAAAGTAGGTCTCCCGGAATATGGTTTTTACGCTGAGACTCCTGAATCCCGTGCCGGAGTCGTGTATCTCTCCGGGCGTCGCGCTGCATTTTCGATCTCCAAGGGTATCTTCTTTGCCGACGCCCGTCCCGCAAGCAACCCCGCCTCTGGTGTAAATCCGCTCACTGATTTTGGCCCACTTGCCACGAACGGCGCGTTCCGGCTTTTCCACGACAACGCTCGCACATGGCGGCTCATCCCTCTGCCTGACGGCGGGCCATTCCACGCCGAACTTCGCCTTAAAGCGCTGAATGCGGGGAGGCGAAAAATCAAAGCGGTGGAGATACTTTCTGAGCGCGGGGAAAAGCCTGCTGGTTCGGTGCCGCGCTGGAAACAGACGGGTGACGTGTTGACGCTCGACGCCGACGGCAAGGCCTTTGGTTACCGGATTGTTTTTTGAACCGGAAAAGAGCAGTCAAAAGTGGTAAATTCCGCAAGATGTTGAAGTAAATAGAGATTTGATAATTTTAAAATCTCCTTTGAAGTGCTTGGCACAAATGGGATAATTTTCTGATGTCCAGCAGATTGCGAAATCGTCTCTGCCTCAATTGTCCTTTGCAAATTAAAATCAAGCCCGTTATTGTTGAATATCAGGAGTCCAACTCCTGATATTCAACAATAATCCTGTGCCCGCAGGAGAAATCGTGATTTATTGTTGAATATCGGGAGGCTGACTCCTAATATTCAACAATGAATGAGATGAAACGCGAAACTCTTCTCCAATCTATCCGTATCCGGCTTGCCGAATCGCCAGCCGTGGCGTTGCTCGGCGCAAGGCAGATTGGCAAAACCACTTTGGCCGAGCAGGTCGCTGCCGAATGGGACGGCAGGGTGACAACTTTCGATTTGGAACGTCCTGAAGCACGGGATGCATTGCGCACTACACCGGGAAAGCTGCTCGGCGAGCTGGACGGGCTGATCATCATAGACGAGGTGCAACGCCTGCCCGAGCTGTTTGAATTGTTGCGCCCGCTGTGTGATGTCAAAAACCGGAAAAACGCTTTTCTCCTCTTGGGGAGCGCGTCGTGGAAGCTCGTCAAAGACGTTTCAGAGACGCTCGCTGGCCGTATCCAGTTTGTGGATGTGTCGGGTTTTTCGCTGGCGGAAGTTGGGCCGGAGCAACAAGACGCGCTTTGGCTGCGCGGCGGCTTTCCCCGCTCATTTCTCGCACCGGACGACGAAGCACGGGAACGCTGGCTGGAGAGTTTTTGCCAGACCTTTATCGAGCGCGATATTCCGGGTCTGGGAGTGCATGTTTCACCAGAGGCGTTAGGACGTTTCTGGCAGATGTTGGCGCATTTTCACGGACAGACTTGGAATGCCACCGAACTGGCACGCTCGATGGATGCCAGCCCCAAGACCGCAACTTATTACCGCGATTTGCTGGAAGGCACATTCATGATCCGGGTGCTGCCGCCGTGGTTTGAAAATCTCGGTAAGCGGCTGGTTAAATCTCCCAAGATTTACCTGAGAGACAGCGGCATGTTGCACTACCGGCTTGGGATCTCCGGGATGCTCGATTTGCGCACCCACCCGCGTTACGGCGCGAGTTGGGAGGGATTTGCGCTGGAGCAGACCCTTATCGCCCACGGCGGACGCGATGCCTATTTTTACGGAACGCAACGGGGCGCGGAGTTGGATTTGTTGCTTCTCCGGCGCGGGAACCGATGGGGATTTGAGTTCAAACGCACGGATGCGCCGAAAATCACAAAGTCTATGCAAATCGCTTTGGAAGATCTGAAACTGGCGCATCTGTGGGTCGTTTACCCGGGGAACTTGCGTTATGATTTAGGGGAGCGGATAAGCGCTTTGCCGCTGCATGAGGTTTTTGGGCTGACCTTCCGGAAAGAATAACCAGTGTCGGCACCAATTCGGCATCCCGCATTGCCGCGTTTGCCCACCGGAACATCGCCGCAAAAGCACTGTTCCCCACGCATTGTCCCTCAACACGTTTTCAAACAAAGACACACCATGAGAATCAGAATCTTCCCCTTTCTCGCCGTGGCCATGCTTGCATTG
>JAITXH010000074.1 GCA_031284845.1 Puniceicoccales bacterium
CCGAGTGGGAGAAACAAAAAACGGCACTGCCGGAGGGCCTCGCCGACGAACAAAAAATCGCCTTGGAATCCGGCGTTTTTAAAAGCATCCGTTCAAGCCGCCTCGCAGACATGGCCGGGCGCCTCTGCACGGTGTATGCGCAGCGCCCTGATGCCGCAGGCGCACGGGCGCTGCATTCTTCGCTCGCCGAGTTGGAGAAGACCGCGGGATTGCTCGAAGTGAATCTCAACGACACCGCCGCCATTGAATACATCCTGTTGCGCTGGATGCGCGCATGGAGCACGCGCAAATAGCACCGCCACACCACGGAGAAACTGCGTGGAAAAGGACTAGCTCCCGCTCTAAAACAACTCCGTCTGCACCGGCTTCCGGCGTTCAGCTTCCTCCCTCCGCTCACCCTTCCCCTCCCCTTCCCCCGCCAGTAGAGCCAGCAACCCGGCCTCATCCAGCACAGGCACACCCAGCTCCACGGCTTTCGTCAACTTGCTCCCGGCCTCCTCGCCGGCCACCACGTAGTCCGTCTTCGCGCTCACACTACCCGACACGCGCCCGCCTGCAGCCTCGATCTTCTCCCGCGCCTCCTCGCGCCCCAATGCAGATAACGTCCCCGTGAGCACAAAGGTTTTGCCCGCGAGCGCTCCGGCGGCGCTCCCCATACCTTCTCCAGAAAAATTCAATCCGGCGGTGCGCAGTTTTTCCACGAGGTCCCGATGTTCCGGGTCGGAAAACCAAGTAATGATACTTTGCGCCACCACCACGCCGACACCGTTCACAATGCTTTCCTCGTCCTTCAACTCCTGCCCTTTTTTTCCGACTAACCTGCGCCGGAAATCGCCGTAGCCTGCCGCCGCCAACGCATCCAGCACCTTGAAATGCCGCGCCAGATCCTTCGCCGTCTGCATCCCCACGTTCGGAATACCCAAGGCGTGGATGAGCCGCCAAAGCTCGCGACGCTTGCTGGCCTCCAAAGCGGACAGCAGGTTGTCCGCCGACTTGTCAGCAAACTTGTCCAGCCCGAGTAATTGATTTTTGGATACGCCGTAAAGATCACACGGGCGGTTTGCCAATCCTGCTTCCACCAGTGCCCCGGCGACTGCCTGCCCGAAGTTTTCGATGTCGAGGCATTGCTTCGACGCGAAATGGGCGAGGCGGCGGATTTGCTGCTCACGCGTCGGCGTCTTCAGCCGCCAGACCACCTCCCCCTCCGGGCGCACGGCATCGAGGCCAAGCTCCGTGAGGCGCGCCGCAAAGTCAAAAGGCGCAATCCCGGCATCGCGCTTCTCCGCGACCACACGCACCACTTGCGGAATGATTTCCCCGGCCTTTTCGACAACGACGAAATCTCCCTCGCGGATGTCCTTGCGGGCGATTTCATCGGCATTGTGCAGCGTGGCCCGCGAGACAGTCGTCCCGGCCAGCTCGACCGGCTCCAGCTCGGCCACGGGTGTGATCGCGCCCGTGCGCCCCACTTGCAGCGTGATGGCACGCAGGCGCGTCCCGGCCTGTTCGGGGGCAAATTTGTAGGCGATGGCCCAGTGGGGGAATTTGCTCGTCGCCCCGGCAAGGGCCTGCGCCGGCAGCGAGTCAAGTTTCACGACAGCGCCATCAGTCGGGTAAGTAAAATCGCGGCGGAGCCGGTCAAGCTGCTCAATGGCGTCCCGGGCGGCATCTGCGCCAGAAGCTTTTTTGAAAAATTCGACCGCAGGCAGTTTCCAGCGCACCAAGGCGGCGTGGAAGGCGGAAAGCGAGGCAAACGCATCCGCAGGCTCGCAAAAGCCAAAACCGTAAAGCACGATTTCGAGCTTGCGAACGGCGGTTTCAGCAGGGTTGAGGAGTTTGACGGTGCCCGCAGCGAGATTGCGCGGATTGGCGTAAAGAGGCAGCCCGGCAGCCTCACGCTCGGCATTGATGCGCAAAAATTCAGCATTAGTCATGTAGATCTCGCCCCGTATCTCGATACGCTCCGGTGCGTCACCTTCGAGGGCGGACGGGAGCGAAGCGATAGTCCCGACATTGCGCGTGATGTCGTCGCCGACCGCACCATTGCCCCGTGTCACCGCACGCGTGAGCCGCCCGTGCTCGTAAGTGAGGCTGACGGCGAGACCGTCAATCTTCGGCTCCACGACGAAATCGAGCGGCTCGCCAGGCGGCAGGAGTTTTTGAAGCCGGGTGATAAAGGCGGCAAACTCGCCGGGGTGATAGACGTTGTCGAGGCTGAGCATGGGGGCGCGGTGCTGCACCTTGGCAAAGCCTTCGGCGCGATCGTCGCCAGGTGTCTCGCCACCTGCGGCAACAGCCCCCGGAAGACCGCCAAGCAAGGTGTTAAGCTCGCGCCGGAGCTGGTCGTATTGGAAGTCGGTAATCTCCGGATTGGCCTGCAAATAATAGAGCACATCATGGCGCGCAAGCTCGGCACGCAATGCGGTAATGCGTGCGACCGTCACAGAGGACTGCGAATCGGGAATGCTCATGAAATAGGGGAGATAGCCTAACCTCAGTGTAAAATCCACGTATTTTACTGTAAAAATTTTGCTCGACATTTTTCGCCTTTTGCCTCAAGAAGATAATTTCCCCCGTCCCAGTGTTCGCCGGGGTAACTCTTTCTTTCAGTAACAAATATTAATCATGTCCGACAAACTTCCTGAACCGAAGAAAATCTTAAAACCATCCTTCGCATATCTCATCGAAAAGAAACGCGAAGGCGGCGAATTTACCGACGAGGAAATCCGGCATATTGTGGATTCGATCATGGATCACGAGATGCCCGATACACAACAAGCCGCCCTTGCTATGGCCATTTTCTTCCGGCAGATGACTGCACAGGAAACAGCCACTTTCGCCAAGGAAATGATGCTCTCCGGAGAAGTTGTTGACCTCAGTAAAATCCACCACCCCAAGATTTCCAAAGTCTCCACCGGAGGTGTCGGCGACAAGACCACAATGGTGCTGGCAGCGCTGGCCGCAGCAGCCGGAGTCGTCATGCCGGGCATGAATGGCAAAGACGAAGATTTCGTCATCTCCTCCGTCACCAAGCTCTCCAGCATCCCCGGCTTCAGGGGCAAGGTCACGCTCAAGGAATACGTGCAGCTTCTGACCAAGGTCGGATGTGCTGTCGTCGAACAATGTCCTGAAATCGCGCCCGCCGACGATCTCCTCTACACCCTCCGCCAAGTCACAGCCACCATCCCCAGCCTGCCGCTCATCACTGGCAGCATTCTCTCCCGCAAGCTCGCCGAAGGATGTGGCGGCCTCGTGGTGGATGTCAAATGGGGTAACGGCTCGTTCATCCGTTTCCGCGAGCAGGCACAACAGCTCGCACGCACCATCACCCGCGTAGCACGCAGCATGAACAGGCACTGCGTTGCACTCGTCACAGAGATCAACCAGCCCCTCGGCGACTCCGTCGGCACGGCCCTTGAGGTCAAAGAGGCTGTCGAACTTTTGAAAGGCGGCGGCACAGAGGATTTGAAGGAACTCGCACTCAAGCTCGGCATGGAAATCGTCCGTCTGGCCGGAGTCGCAGGTTCGACGCTTTCCGCCAAACAGACCGTGGAAAAGCACCTCAACGACGGTTCCGCGCTGGCAAAATTTAAAGAGATGATTCAAGCCCAAGGCGGCAAAACAGATTGGATAGACGATCCGGAAAAATTCCCAAAAGCGCAATATGTGCGCAAGCTCCCTGCGCCCAAACGCGGCTACGTCCACTCGATAGACGCCGGAAAAATCGCCCGTGGCGTGCAAGTGCTCGCCACGCGCAAAGACGGCACCATGGATCCTGCAGTCGGCATTACGGATATCCGCAAGGTAGCTACACAAGTGAAACAAGGCGAGCCACTCATCATGATTCACTACAACGACGAAGCACGCATGGAAGCCTCCTTGCACTACTTCCGCGACGCTTACCGCCTTGCGCCGAAAAAACCCCAATTGCGCCCGCTTATTGAGCGCGTCGCCTAGCCCCAAGAGAAAGTAGGCCCCGCTCATCGGGGAACAAGTGGCGCGGGGAGGCACATGTGCTCTCCCCGTCCTTCTGGCCTTAATCTCAAGGTCTGTGTTTCTTTTACCATTATCCGGGGTTTACTATAGCTTCATGCGAGACACATCACAGGAAGAACGCTCCGACACTGATGAGACGGATATCCGGCTTATGCAGCTCGTTGGCACCGGCGACCAACAGGCGTTGCGCATGCTCATCACCCGGTGGCAAGATCCGCTCATCAACTTTTTTTACCGCTCCGTGCGTTCCGTCCAGACCGCAGAAGATCTCGCCCAGTCCGTCTTCATCCGCATCCACCGCAATGCGCACAGCTATCAACCCCAAGCCCGGTTCACCACCTACATTTTCCACATCGCGCGCAACCTTCTCATCAACGAACTCCGCCGCGTGCGGCGCAAGCCCGCTGAACTCTACGATCCGACAGGATTCGCTCCAGAAATCTGCGGCGACGACGAGTCACAGCGCCGCTGCGCGGAAATTGAAGAAGCCTTTGCCGCAGCCATTGTCACGTTGACCGAAAACCAACGCACGGCCCTGCTTCTTCATAAACAACAAGATCTCAGTTACGAAGAGATCGCCGCTGTGATGGAGACCTCCATGCCACTGGTTAAGGCATGGATATTCCGCGGACGCCAAAAACTGCGAGAAACACTGAAAGACTTTCTAAACCCGCGCATTTCAGAGAATATCCGGGAAACTCGATAATTACACCGCAACTCTCCCCTTCAAACGGGGTTTTCAAAAACAAGAGCACGACACACAATGAAAAACAGGATCTCCAACGCCACACCCGATTCGCATCTGGACGCACTCCTCGCGCAGCGTCCCGTCTCCGCGCGGCCCGATTTCGCCGACGACGTGCTTCGCGCTATCGAGAGCGACAATGCTCTGGATGCCATCATAGATGAACGCCTGCTCTATCGCCCGCTTCGCGCCACACCCGCCCTCACCGAACGCCTTTTTCCCGTCCGCACCTTGTTATTTCGCCGCCTCATCCGGGTCGGCGCACCATTTGCCGCTGCACTCCTTGCTGGGATAGCGCTCATCCCCGCCTTTTTGCACAAAGACGCACCGCCACCCGCCATCGAAGAAATCATCGCACGGGCCATCTCCGAAGATCCCTCGCTGGCGATTCTTTTAAACAGCCAAAACACCGACCCAGGCACCGCGCCTGTCTCTTTGGACAGCGAGACGGCAAGCGCCGTTTCCGGGATCAACGACAACGTGCTAGTCTGGCTCGAAACTCTCGCCTATTATGAAAAATAGCACCTGCATATCCACAGCCTTCTCCCTCTTCCTGCTCGCGTGCAGCGCAGCAGTAGTCTGCGCCGACGACACCGCGCCGCAGACACCGCCACAAAAGCAAACACCGCAGGCAGTCGCGCCGCCAGCCACTACCACCGCGCCTCTAGGCGCATTATCCAGAGAGGAATTGCGCGCCCTCATCCGCATCATAGACTTACCTCCTGAGAAATTGGCCTCTTTGCGCGAAGCCATCATCGAATTGGAGAAAATGCCCTTGGAGAAACGCCGCGAGCTGGGCAAAAAGCTGAAAGAAGACCTGCACACCACCAGAAAGCCCGGAGAGCCAATGCGCCCGGAGTCCCCGCGCAATAACCCGCTCCTGCGTTACTGGCGTTCGCTGCCACCGGAAAAAGCCCGCGAAGAACAAAATAAATTCTGGAAGATGACGCCTGAGGAACGGCGCGCTTACAGTGTCGCTATACGGGAAAAACTCCCGCCACCGCCACCACCGCACTTCGACCACCGCCGCGGAGACAGAAACAAGGAAGAGCGCCCTGCCCCGCCGCCACCACCACCGCCACCCCAGCCGCCCGTCAAGAGCCCGGAATGACAGGTTGCGCCCGCTTTCGTCACCGCCACTCGTGTTTGGGGTAGCGCCCGCGCAAGTCCTTTTTCACCATTTCGTAGGATGTCTTCCAGAAAGCATCCAGATCCTGTGTGCGCTGGAAAGTGCGCCGTGCCGGAGATTGGATTTCGATAACCAACGACACCCGCCCGTTGGCTATGCGGAAATGAGCACCCGGCGTGTCGTATAAATCCTGCAACCGTGCGCCCACTACCGCCTCGCCCTCCGGCGTGTATTCTATCGCCGCACTACGCTGCTTGTAAGGCAACGCGATGCGGTCGGGCAGCATGGAGTCCATCGCCGCAGCCTGCTCGTGCGTCACCCAACCGTGCAACGTAGGCCACACATCCTTGTCGCGGATTTGATGCCAAGCCGTCGCGCCAAGGCAGATTTCTTCGATTAGCATCCGCCGCCCCTCCTCGTCTATCGGCGCGATTTCCAGTTCGGGCAGGTGCTTTGCGGCAAAATTAACCTTGTTTATCCACGCCTCCACAGAGCCGTTCCAGCGCTCCAACTCCAGACGCCTGGACAACACCTCCGCCGCAAGCAGACGGCTGGCATCGTCGGAGACGATGTCGTCGCGTTCGCGGGCCTCGAGCACGAGGTCGCGGAAACGCCGTTCGCGCCGCGACACACACTTGCGCTGGTGGGCATCGTAGCGCACGCCAGTTTGTTCATTGAAGTCGCCCGGGAAAAGCTCCGCCAGCCAGCTTTCCTCAACCGCTGTGGCAAGGCTGAGAAAGACCGTCACCTCACCACGAGTCTCCACCTCATCCACCTCAGCGGCGACAAACAGACGGGCGTCGCGCACGGCACTCTGGCGGCGCAGTTCTCCCTTGCGCCCGTGGACGAGCGCACAGCGCAGCGTGCCAAGGTCGAGCCTGATAGCGAGGTGGTCGCTAAACCCGATGAGAAGGCACTTGCGCACGGCATCCGGATCCGTGGCGCGGGCGGTATCGTCCAGCCCTTGAGCACGGGCAATCCGCAGAAACTGCTCAGCAAGCTGGTCGGCCATGCGTGCCGCCTGCGCGTGAATGCCCCATTTCTTGCAAAACCCAAAATCAAACGATTTTTTGCGCGCCATTCCAAAAAGCGTCAGACGGTGGAAAAAGTCCGAGCTGGTATCGCCCAGCATTTCATCGCGCTCTGCCGCATCGCGCCGGTTGTCGAGCTGGAGCAGGATATCACGCCCTTGCGAGAGTGCGGCAATTGCCGCCACAGCAGGCAGGCAGTGATACTCGTGCGCGGCCAGCATCATACGGGCATAGCGCGGGTGCATGGGGAAAGCCGCCATGCGCCGCCCCAGAGGAGTGAGGGCAAAAGACCTGCTGCCCGATTTTTCTCCACCCGGAAGTGCTTCCATCGCCCCCATATCCTCCAAGAGCTCCAATGCCCGGCTGAGCGCCTTGGGGTCAGGACGCTCAAACCACGGGAACGCCTCCAAATCACCGACACCGCCAGCCAGAAGCGCAAGGATGGGTTCGGCGAGTTCGACGCGGCGCACTTCAGGCGTCTCCCGCAACGGGCGTGTCTCATGGTCGCTCTTGCTCCAGAGGCGCACACAAAGCCCCGGAGCAGTGCGCCCGGCGCGCCCCGCGCGTTGTTCGGCAGAAGCACAGGAAATGTTTTCGATAAGAAGCGTGTTGATACCCCGGTGCGGATCCCAGCGGGCGATGCGGGCAAGGCCACTGTCGAGCACCACGCGCACACCGTCAATCGTAAGCGAAGTTTCAGCGACATTGGTCGCCACCACAACCTTGCGCACACCGGGCGGCGGCAGTGCCACGGCCAGATCCTGCCTGTCCGGCGGCAGTTCCCCGTGCAGAGGCAACACCAGACAATCGCGGCCCTCAGGCGTATCGCTCACAGCATCCATGGTTTTCTGGATTTCGTAAGCACCGGGCATAAAAATCAGAAAATCACCTTCAGGCTCGCTGTGAAACGCTTTGCGGAATTGCTGCGCGGCCACTTCCCATACCGGCGTCCCTTGTTGCCGTGCGCCCCCGCCGGCGTATTCCACCGCGATGGGGAACAAGCGCCCCTCGACGGAAAGCTGTTCACAGTCCCCAAGCCACTTTACCAGCGCACCCGAATCGAGTGTGGCGGACATGACGATGATGAGCAAATCGGGGCGCGTGCTTTCCTGTAAACGGCGGGCAAAAGCCAGCGCGAGGTCAGAGTCAAGATGCCGCTCGTGAAACTCGTCAAACACAAGTGCTCCGACACCTCGCAATTGCGGGTCGGAAAGCATCTGCCTGAGCAGCAATCCCTCTGTCACGAATTTGATGCGCGTGTGTTCAGATTCCACGCGGTCGAAGCGGATTTGGTAACCGACTTCGCCTCCAAGCTTCTGTCTGCGCTCGCAGGCGATACGGGCAGCGAGCATCCGTGTGGCGATACGGCGTGGCTGGAGCACCACGATTTTTTGGTCCTCGCGGACAATCCCGCCATCGAGCAGGATTTGTGGCACTTGCGTGGATTTACCCGAGCCGGTGGGTGCTTGCAGGACAATGCGCCGCGTCCGCCCACAAAGCGCCTCAAGAGCAGCACGTATCTTTAAGACTGGAAGCAAAGCACTCATAAAAATTAGGAACTTAGGCCAACAAAAAACAAAAACGAAACACAAAACGAAAAAAGACAAAAAATGAAGACGAGAGATGGCATAAGACCTCTTATTAACCACGGATTACACAGATATTTAGGATGGCCGTCGTGATTGGAATGACCGCTTGGAAGAGGAGATGCTTTTTTTGTTTTTGTAATCTGTTGGAAGGCGTCTTTTGGCGACGGCTCTTCCGATTCCAGCGGCCATCTTAAAATATCCGTGTCATCCGTGGTTAAAATGAACGCCTGCCTGAGTCCGTCCGCCTAGTGTGGACAGGCCGTATTTGTTTTGGGTTTACGCAGGTTGCTGTTGGCTCAAACAATGCAAAGCCCCGCCTTCGATCAGAAGTAGTCGGCAATCCAGCCCCAGAATTTCCCGCCCGGGAAACAATTCCCGCAAAACACCCAACGCTCTGTCATCCCCTGTCTGCGCATAGACGGGAGCCAGCACCGCTCCGTTCACAATGAGAAAATTCGCATAACTGGGCGGCAAATCGCGCCCGGCAAGACGGAACGACGCCGGTAAGGGCAACTCCACAATGTCGAATGCCTTACCATCCCGCGAGCGCATAGCCCGCAGGCGCTCCAAATTGGCTTGAAGGGGGCGGTGGTTTGGGTGGGCAGAATCGCGCTCCACGACGGCAACAATGCCTTCGGGACTGAAAAAACGCGCAAGATTATCTATGTGCCCGTCTGTATCATCATGGGCCAGCCCCTCCCCTAACCACAAAATATCGTCAATACCCAGCGCTCCGCGCAATGCCTCGGTGAACGCTGCATCATCGCGCCCTGCGGCGCGGTTCGGGTTGTTTTGCACAGCCTCCGTGGTGAGAAGCTGGCCCGCACCGTTCAACTCGATGCCACCGCCCTCAAGCTCAAAATCGTAAGCGAAACGACGCAGCCCAAGCGCCTCTGCGATGCGGCCCGGCACGGCATTATCAAGCGAGGCCTCGAATTTCCCGCCCCAGCCGTGAAAGACCCAATCGGTGACGACTACTTCGCCAGTGGCGTCGTTTTTTACAAAAAGCGGTCCATGGTCACGGCACCAGACATCGTTTGTGGGATGATCATAAAGCGTAACGACGGAGAGATCGGCACGCGCTGCGTTGAGGCAACTCCGGGCATGGGCCTGAAGCGGCGCGGCGCAATTAATGCACACCGGTTCAAAACGCGAAATGGCGGCAGCAAACTCGGCAAATTTCGGTGCTACGAGATCGAAATGGCCGGGCCAGAGCGCGGGATTGGATGGCCAGGAAAGCCAGACGGCAGCCTGAGGCTCCCACTCGGCAGGCATACGGAAACCTGATTGACGCAGTGTGGACATAGTTAAGCTGCATGTCTCATGGGAATCCGGGCGTCTTTGTCTAATCTTTTGGGACGGGAACAGCAATTCGGGCATCCGAAGTATGGGCTCCATGGCATTGACGGGGAAAAATTCCCCTTGACCATCCCCCGGTAATAACGGTGTTGTGCGGGCCAAAACACACCACTCCATTCACTCAAACACGCAATCCGTGAGCACAACACAAGAAGTAGCCATTTTAAAAACCTCCGCCGGAGATATCACCATCGCCTTTTGGCCAGAAGTCGCGCCAAAGACGGTGGAAAACTTCAAGAAACTCGCCCGTGACGGGTTTTACGACGGCACGGCCTTTCACCGCATCATCAAGGGATTCATGATCCAAGGCGGCTGCCCGCACACAAAAGCGGGCGCAAAGGGCACCCCCGGCACCGGTGATCCCGGCTACAAAATCAAAGCCGAATTCAACGGCAAGCCTCACCAGCGCGGCGTCATCTCGATGGCTCGCGCCCAACACCCGGACAGCGCGGGATCCCAATTCTTCATTTGCCATGGCGATGCCACTTTTCTCGACCGCAACTACACGGCTTTCGGCCAGTTGGTCGCGGGCGATGATGTGTTGGAAAAAATCGCCAACTCGCCGGTCAGCTCCAGTTTTGGCGGGGAAAAATCAAGCCCGATCCAGCGCGTCGCTCTGGAAAGTGTGACTATCGTCGAGCAAGCTGTCTGAGCCCACCTTCGGCTCCAAGGGGGCCGGGGCGCTCAAGCCAGACTGACTGTGACGACAAATTTTTCCGCTTTGCCCGGTGCCACCCAACGCAAGCCGTTTTTGTGCTCGTGGCTATTGGGCGGCCCCATCCAAGGCTCTACACAGTAAAATGGGCTGTTATCCGCCAGCGTCCATGTGACCAGCGTCGTCCATGCGTCCGGCACGGGTTCTTCGCCGATGCGCAGAGTGACGTTCTCCTCGCCGCTTTTGGGACCAAATGTGACGATGTTGCTTTTTAACTTTGTATAAATGGAATCGCTGATGGCCGGATCGCTGAAATCTGCCGGAAGTGTCACGTCGTGAAAGGGGACAAGCTTACCATCGGCGGAATGGCGCCAGATTTTTTTTGCGGGCACATTCAAGGTGTATCCGGCACGGCCCAACCCTTTGTGCCAAGGTAACCCGAAATAAAAGTGATGCCCCGCACACCACGGGATGTTTCGCGTGTCCTTGTTTTTCAGCTCCAACTCGCAGTCGAGCGTGAGTTCATCAAATACATAGCGCACGCGGAATTCGTAGTCGTAGTCGTAACCCTCGCGGGCGGCGGCGTCCGGGCGGAATAATGCTTCAACAGAACTTGCGTCGGCGCGGATAATGTCAAACCGGCCCTGCCGCGCCCATCCGTGCTGGGGCATGGGGCGTTTGACGCCTTCCGGATCGCGCCAGAAAAATTTTTCGCCGTCGGCATAGTTGCGCCCCATGAAGGGGAAGAGCACGGGATTGCCCCCGCGCACATTGGCGATGTCGGCCATGTCGGCATTGTCCGGCCAATAGATGACTTCGCGCCGGCCTGAAGGCAGATCAAGCTCCCATCGCATGAGGCGTGCGCCAAGCTCCATGCAGGCGGTAAAAGTGGAAGCGCCTGTATTCCAGCGCTGATATGTAAAACCATCCCGTGTAAAAGTTTCCATGCGGCGTCTTATTAGTCCGCGCATTTCACGGGAATTCGGTCGGCCTTGTCAATCTCCGGGTCGCCTGCCGCTTGCGATTTTCGCCATGCGCGGCCCATTGCCGCCGGGAATGCGGCCTCACTCCGCCTCCATGCCCAAAAACGGTCTCCACGGCGAGGCGTCTTCCATCTCTGCCATGACGGACATGAAGTTCCTCCACTTGGGGCGGGCGGGCACCTTGCGGAGCACCATCCCGGCTTGATGCGGCAGGCGGTTGGCCTTGTGCGCATTGCACCGTGCGCAAGCTGTGACGATATTCTCCCAATTGGTCTTGCCGCCCCGCTCGCGCGGCACGACGTGGTCCAGCGTCAGTTCGCCCTCATCAAATGGCCGCCCGCAATACTGGCAGCAGCAACCATCGCGCAAATAGACATTGCGGCGGCAAAAGCGCACCTCGCGCCGCGGGATGCGGTCGTAAACCGAAAGGAGCAGGACGGATGGCACGCGCAGGGCGAGCCGCACCGTGCGGATGCTGCGCTCCGGGGCGGGATGTTCTTGCGAATACTCAATCCATTCTCCGGCATCCATCAACTTGTGGCCCTCTTCGGGATCGGTAAAGATGACCCGGGCGTGGTCTTGAAAAAGCAGGGTGATAGCACGCCTCACCCCGACGATGTTGACGGGCTGCCAGGCTCGGTTGAGCATGAGCACTCGATTTTCAAGACGTGAACTCATAACAGTAAGTATCCATCGTCTAGGCAGGCACCCGGCATTTGTCAATCCGGCCCTGCCCCGCCTGTTTCATGAGATTTTAGAGAGTTGAGACAATATGCCTTTCCTTCTCTTGACAAAAACAGGCTCACCTTTTGGATGCGTGGCTGCGTAAAAACGCTCATCTCAAAAACAAACAAACAATCTGTTCGCGCAAGTCACAAAACTCACCACAAAACTTAACTTCACCAATCTCCAAAAGAACTTAAGGGCGGATCGAATTACATGAGCTTTGGGAATGTCCAC
>JAITXH010000084.1 GCA_031284845.1 Puniceicoccales bacterium
CTCATTTCCGAAAAAATATGGGAGGCTTCCTACGACATGGAGACCAACCTCATTGACGTCTATGTGCGCCGCCTCCGGCAGAAGTTTGAATCCGTCTTCGCCGCTACCGCCACGCCTGCCAACGCACTGCCTCTCCCGCTCATCAAGACTCTTCGCGGTATCGGCTACCTCATGCAAAAGTAAGAAGAACCGGCCCCTCCTTTTTTTTCCGTCATGAAAGACTCCTTCGCATTCCGCCTCACGCTACGCGTCCTCATCCTCGTCACGCTCACCAGCACCCTTATCCTCGTCGCCGCCGGGCTGCTCCTCCATCGCCAAAATGTCCATTCCCTCGAATTGCTCCACGACACGGAAGGCATGGAACTCATAGAATTGCTCGAAAAAAGCGGCACTGCCAGTGCCGGAGAAATCAAGCACCTCATCGAAAACGAGGCCGACCGGGATGCCTTTCTTTTTCTCGTCCAAGTGAGCGACGCCCACGGCACCGCGCTCTACCGCACGGACAATCTCGGCACAGCCTTCATCCCGAAGCCCCCCGCCGGAGCCTCGCGGCATTGGATAACCTCAAATATCAAAAGCGGAGGCATCCTCGTCTCTGAATACAAGACAGCCTCCGGCCTCCACGTCCAAATCGGTTCCCCGCTCGACCGCGTGCACCATGTCCTCTCCATTTTTATCCGCCTCAGTGTCCTCCTTGTTTTCGCCAGCATGGTTTTCGGCGTCTTCGCCGGACTCGTCCTCAGCCGCATGACGCTCGCCCCCATCCGCGCCATCGAGCACACCGCCCGACGCATCCGTGCCGACAACCTCAGCGAGCGCATCCCCGTCCCGCCCGGACGCGACGAACTCGCCGCGCTCGCCACGCTCCTCAACCACACTTTTGACCACCTCGAAACCGCCTTCGCGCAAATCCGCCAGTTCAGTGCCGACGCCTCGCACGAACTCAAGACGCCCCTCGCGCTCGTCCGGCTCACCGCCGAGAAAGTCCGTTCACGGCTCGCAGACGGCACCGCAGCCGACTCCGCCGAGCTTGACGCGCTGCTGGCCGACATTCTCGAAGAGACGAGTCACATGCACCAGCTCATCGAGACTTTGCTTTTCATTGCCAAAGCGGAAGGCGGCGTGCTCACGCTTCAACGCACCCAACACGACATGCCGTCTTTTTTGGCGGAGTTTGCCGAGGATGCACGCGCTCTCGCCGAAGACCGTGGCGCACAATTCGTCCTCGCCCGCAGCGACCCAGGCACCGCCCTTATCGAGGGACCGGCCTTGCGCCAGCTCCTGCTCAACCTCATGGCCAATGCCCTTTATGTGACGCCGCCCAGCAGCACCATCACTTTGGAATCGCAGCGCACGGAAACGGGCTGGCGGCTCGTTTTGACGGACGAAGGCCCGGGCTTACCGGAGGACATGTTATCGCGAATCTTTGAGCGTTTCACGCGGCACGGCGCGACGGCTTCTCCCGGCGGACACGGCCTTGGTCTCGCGATTTGCCACAGCATCGCGGATTTGCATCAGGCGACACTTCGCGCCCAAAACCGCACAGACCGGCCCGGCCTCCAGATCGTGATGGAGTGGTAACGCAATGCCAAAGCTCCTGCCTGAAAAAGACGAACAAAGTTCATCAAAGCCTGTCCCCGTTTGCTCCATGAAACGCATTTATTCACCCCTCAAATGGATGGCACTCCCGGTCGTTGCCGGCTTACTTCTTGTTTTCTGCGCCTGTAGCGCCAAGGCCGGATTTGCCGATGCGCCGCCCGCGATTGGCGATGCCGACTACACACGGCTCCGCCTGCCCGCCGTGCCCCTTGTCACCCACGACCCCTACTTGAGCGTCTGGTCGTCCAGCAACAAACTCAACACCGCGTGGGCGACGCATTGGACGGGAGCTATTAACGCCCTGTGCGCCCTCGTCCGCGTGGACGGCAAGACCTACCTCCTCGCCGGTGGTCCATTGCCGGAAGACAAAGGCATCGAGTGCGCCGATCAAAAATCCCTGCGCGTCACCGCCACGCGCACCCAATATATCTTTGCCGCCGGTGCCGCAGAAATCACGCTCACGTTCACCTCTCCGCTTTTGCTCGAGGATGTGGATGTGCTCTCCCGCCCAGCCAGCTATGTGCATTTCTCGACCCGGAGCACAGACGGAAAACCGCACAACATCCAACTCTACTTCGACGCCACTGCCGAGTGGACCGTTCACAACATAAAGCAAACCGTCGCATGGGAAACGCTCTCCGCCGATGGCACCGACGACATCCTCGCTATCGGCACCACGGAGCAAAAAATCCTCGGACGCAAAGGCGACAATGTGCGCATTGACTGGGGCCATCTTTTGCTCGCTTCGCCCAAATCGCAAAACGCCACAAGTTACCTCGGCGATTCCGGTGCCGCACGTTCCCACTTCGCGCAGTCCGGGCAAGTGCCTGCGTCTGAGCCTTCGCAGCCCCGCGCTGCCAATAACCGCTGGCCCGGGCTGGCGTTCCGCTTCGATCTCGGCACCGTCGCCGATGCTCCCGCCGGGCGTTTCGTCGTTCTCGCCTACGACGACAAATACTCCGTGCAGTATTTCAAAAAAAATCTCCGCCCGTGGTGGAATCGCGATGGCAAACTGGGGCGCAAAGAACTCGCCGCGCTGGCGATCGCCGATCACGAAAAACTTGCTCGCCTCAGCGCGCAAACCGACGCCCGCATCGCCACCGACGCGTTGAATGCCGGTGGACGCCAATATGCGGATTTGTGCATCGCCGTTTACCGGCAGGCCATCGCCGCGCACAAGGTCGTCGTCGGCCCCAAAGGACAATTGTTCTTTTTCTCCAAGGAAAACTTCTCCAACGGCTCCATCGGCACCATAGACATCACCTACCCTTCGTTCCCGCTCTTCGCTGCGTATAACCCGAAACTCGCCCGCGGGCTGCTCGACTTCATCTTCGATTATGTGGAAAGCGGGAAGTGGCAAAAACCATTTGCGCCGCACGATATCGGCACTTACCCGTGGGCCAACGGGCAAACCTATCGCGGCGACATGCCCGTCGAGGAATCGGCAAATGTGCTCATCCTCACCGCGCTCCTCACCCGGCTTGAGGGCAATTCGGACTACGTCCAGGCGCACCGCAAAACGCTCGACCGCTGGGCCGATTACCTTGTGAAGCACGGCTTCGATCCGGAGAACCAGCTTTGCACAGACGACTTCGCCGGACGCCTCGCCCGCAACACCAACCTTTCCGTGAAAGCCATTGTGGGACTCGGTGCCTACGCCGATGCGCTCCAACGTGCGGGCGACACCGCCACAGCGGCGACCTATCGGAACACCGCCAAAGATATGGCGAAACGTTGGCCGGAATTGGCCCGCGACGGCGATCACTACAGTCTCGCTTTCGAAAAGCCCGGCACATGGAGCCTCAAATACAACCTCGTGTGGGATAAGGTGCTCGGTCTCGGACTCTTTGACTCGTCCATAGCCAAGACCGAATACGCCTATTATCTCAAAAAGCAAAACGCCTATGGCGTCCCGCTCGACAACCGCGAACGCTACACCAAATCCGACTGGATACTGTGGGCAGCGGTGTTGGCGGACTCGCAAGCAGACTTCGACGCGTTGGTTGCGCCAGTCTGGAAATACGTGAATGAGACGTCCTCGCGGGTGCCGATCTCCGACTGGCACTGGACGCACGACGGCAAGATGAGATCATTTCAGGCGCGGGCAGTCGTGGGCGGTTACAGCATGAAGGTGCTGGAAGCGAAGATTAAGAAATAACGCAAAAACGATGCAGGCTCTTTACCTGCATCGCGCCAGAAGGTGCTGCGGGTTAGACAAAGCGTGCACCGTCGTTCCGTTCCGCAATTTGGCGCACCAGTTTTTTGATCTCCTGTGCCCGGTGTTTCGGACACACCAAGGTGGCGTCGGCTGTGTGGACGATGATCAAATCCTCTACGCCCAGCGCGGCAATCAGGTGCCCATCCGAGCTGACGATGATGTTGTTTCCGGCGTCCAGCACGCTCGTTTCCCCTAGGCGGACATTTCCCGAGGCGTCCTTCTCTTCGTGTCGCGCCAAAGCGGACCATTCCCCGGCATCATCCCAGTCGAAAGCTGCGGGCAAACACAGCACGTTGTCCGCTTTTTCCAGAACCGCATAGTCTATGGAAATTTTTTTGAGGGCCGGATAGACGGCATCCATCGCTACGTCCAGACGTTCGCCTGCATCGAGCCGCGCACCCAGCGCGAGGATGCCGTTCCAGACTTCCGGCTCGTGCTTCTCAAAGGCCCGGCGGATAGCGGTCACCTTCCAGACGAACATCCCGGCGTTCCAGAAATACCCGCCGCTTTCCAAATAGGTCTGCGCGGTGGCGGCATCCGGTTTCTCGACAAAGCGCCGCACTTGAAACACGGCGTGCCCGTGCGCAGGCCCGGCGGGTGCGCCGCGGTGGATGTAGCCGTAACCTGTGGCCGGAGAGACGGGCGGAATGCCGATCGTCACCAGATTGTCGCCAGCGCGGTCTTCCGCCACGGCAAAGGCTGCGGTGAGTGTTTTGCGGAAGCCGTCGGCGTCGTGGATGAGCGCGTCCGCAGGCAGTAGCGCGAGCGAGGCATCGGGGTCTTCGCGCCCGATCAACAGCGTGGCCAGCGCGACTGCCGCTGCGGTGTCCCGCCCCACGGGTTCGCCGGTCACCTGCGCGGGCTTCAGCGTCGGGCAGGCTTCCAGCACAGCGGAGCACTGGTCGCGGCGGGTGATTATCCTGATGTTTTCCGGTGGCACCACTGTGCCAAGTCTCGCCAAAGTCTGCGCCAGCATGGAGGTGCCGCCTGCGATGGGCAGGAGGTGCTTGGGGCGATCGTGCCGGCTTTGCGGCCAAAAGCGTTCCCCGTTTCCGCCGGCCATTATGACGATGTAGCGCTTGCTCATGAAATGTGCGGGCTATGCCTGTATCAACGCCTGCAAGGTCGCCGGAGTCACTGCGGTGAGCCGGTGGACGACCAGGGTCGCTCCCGTGCGTGCCAGCACCGCCTCGGTGTTGGTCGTGGCCACGGCGATGACCTTGAAGCCTCCGGCCAGCCCGGCCTCTATGCCCGCCAGCGAGTCCTCAAACACGACGCCACGGCCCGGTGCGCAACCGGCGCTCTCTGCGGCCTGCAAAAAGACGTCCGGCGCGGGTTTGCCGCGCTTCACATTTTCGCTGGAAACGATGCCGCTGAAGAATCCGCCCAAATCCAGCAGGCGGATGCTCAGGTCAATGTTTTCCCGGTGCGTGGAAGAGCCGACGACGCACGGGATGCCCTCGCGTTTCAAGCCCTCAAGCAGTGCCCGCACTCCGGGCAAAGGCTCCAGCGAGGTGGCGGCTACGATCTCGCGGTAAAGCGCTTCTTTACGTGCTCCCAGCCGCGCAATGCCGGCGGTGTCGTCTTCGGCGGCCCAATTGAGGATGTGCGGGATGATGTATTCATTTTTGCGGCCAAACCCGCGTTTGAAGTGGTCGCCGGGCAATGAACGCCCTTCTTCGAGGGCGAGCATTTCCCAACTGCGTTCGTGTGCGGCGGAGGAGTCAACGATGACTCCGTCCCAATCAAAAATAGCGGCAAATGGCGTAGATGCAGACATGGATGTGTATTTAAAAAATGGATACCCGAGGTGTTAGTCCACCAAAGGTTTGGCGCGGCTGACGAGTTGGAGCGGGATGCCCCACGGGTCGCGCAGCATGGCGAGTGTATCCCCGGAAGGCGTTGCCGCCGGAGCTTCTACGGCTTTTGCGCCAGCGGCGACGAGACGGGCGGTGTCTGCGGCGAGGTCTGCGGAAAGGAATGCGACGTGGAGCACAAGCGGACTCTGCGCCGGATAGTCCGGCACGGGTGCGGCGGCGTTGTTGTAGATTTCCAGCACGGTGCGCCCGGCGGAGTCCGCCAGAAAGCGTGCCTGTGCCGGCCCGGTGGAAGCGCGGGCAATGCGCAGCCCGAGATGTTTGGAATACCACTCGGCTGCTGCTGCCGGGTCGGGATGTTGGAAGGCGACATGTTCAATGACCATGCGCACTACCAAACACTAAATCCCCGTGCCCGTGAATGAAAAATATGCGGGCACAATCCGCCCCGCCGGAAACCGGAGGTGCGCGGGTACGCTATTTCACCATTTCCCGCAGTTGCTCCAATGAGAGATAAGACGCGGGATCGAATTTTTCGGACTTCATGTAGCCGGCCATGCTTATCAGGAGTTGGCGGCCTTCGGGGCGGGTGTGCAGGGTCTGCACGTCCACGCAGCACACCAGCAGCCGGCCTTTTTGCGATTGGCCGGTTTTGCATTCGAAGATGAACCCGATTTTGTGATTGCGGGCGAAATTATCTATTACCTGCACTATCGGCGAAAAATCTGTCGGCGCGGCGTCGAGCACTACGCTGTCTCCGGCTTTGATGAGGTGCCACCAGTTCCAGTTCGTGTGTGACTCGGTGGGGAATTGCGCAAAGAGGGGATGGGCGGGATCGCACACCAGGCCCAATGTCCCCGGGGAGGGTTCCGTTCTCATGCGGCTGGCGATGCCTTTGAACATCGGGTAACACCAAAAATCTGTCATGAACAATCCCTTGATGCGCCGGGCGTCGCGCTTGATTTCCTTGGGCGCGAGGCGGTCTGCGACGCCGCCGATGGTCAGCGCGGCCTCGGCTTCGGTGAGCACTCTCACGGGGCCGGTCGCGGTGCCGCGGGCAGGGCGGTTTACGAGCAGCACGGTTCCTCCGGCGTCCAGAGCGGCGAGTGTGGCGGCGTCCAGGTTTTGCGTGACGCGGATGCCTTCAAAGGCCTTGGTCAACGCGGCGTCGGTGTGCTTGGGATAGACCCAGACGTCCCATGTGTTGCGGGCGATGCGGTTGCCTTGGTCGTTGCGGATGGTGATGGAAAGTTGTTGCTTCGACGGAGTCGTGGAATCGGTCTGTGCGGTGAAGGTGCCCGCAGCAGTCAGCCTGCCTTTGTCGGCATTGAGCGGCAGCGTTGTGCTTGTGCCTTCCTTGCCGCCGGATGCCGGGGCGAGTTTGATCTCCACGGTTCCTTCGATATTTGCCGGGCCGTAGTTGGCTACCTTCACGTCGGCGGAAAACTTTTCGCCGGTTTCCCATACGTATTTATCGAACAGGGCCAGAGGGACGACCGGGGCGCAAAATTCTGCCCAGCGCGCTTTTAAACCGGGCACTTTCGGTTCCATGAAGGCGTTGAGCACGCCGACGAGGGCTGTGCCTTGTGCCTGAAAGTCCTGCAAGTCGAGCAATTGGAATCCGGCGAAACCTTCCGTGCGCAGGGCCGCTTCGATGTCTTCTTTGTAGCAGAGGAAGGCGGTCTCAAAGGAGGCTTTGAAAAAGTCGCGCCACCGGGGAAGCATTCCGGCTTTGTCGAGGCGTTCGCGGAATATCTCGAAGTTACGCGCCTCGAGGGGGCCTGTGTAGCGCGGGATTTCGTCGAAGTCGGGGGATACTTGATATTGGCCGACCTCGTGCCCGATGACGGGGATTTTGGAGAATTGGAGGCTTTTTGAAAAATCGTGGCGCGTATGCGGAGGGCCGACTTCGATGTGCCCGAGGGGCAGGTCGGCATGGCTGTAGGAGGCGCGCACATTACCCTGCGCTCCCGGCTTGGTGCGGTAGGTCACCCACACGTCGTCGCCGGCTTGTTGTTGCGCCTTGTAAAACCAGTTGTTGGAGCCGGAAGCGTAGAGGCGGCGGTTGCCGTCGCGTTTGCGCAAGTCGGCGATGATTCCGGCGAGTTGTTTGCGGTCGTCGCCCAGCTCGTTGCCGAGCGTGTAGAGGAAGAAAGAGGCGTGGTTGCCGTATTCATCGAGGATGGCGCGGGCCTCGGCTACCTGAAAGGCGAGCTTCCCCCGGGCGCCGGAAAAGCCGCCGCGTGTCGGATTCTCCGCCTGAATGTAGATGCCGAGTGCATCGGCTGCGGCGAAGGCAGCCTCAGGCGGGCAGGCGCTGTGGTAGCGGATGTGGTTTATGCCGTAATCGGCACAGGTTTTGAGAAATTTCTCCCAGGCGGCGGCATCCATCGGCGGCGCACCCGTGAGAGGAAACGCGAGGGCATCGTGCTTGCCGCGCAGAAAGACCGGTTCTCCGTTGAGGAGCAGGCGTCGCCCGTCGTGTGAAAATTCGCGCATGGCAAAGCGGACATTGCGCGTGTCAACGATGTGTCCCGTTTCGTTGAGGACGGCGACTTCCAGATCTTGGAGGGCGGGTTGCCACTCATTCCAAAGCGCCGCGGTGGCCATCTCGCTTTCGACGGTAAACGTGCCGGTCTGCCCGGAAAGCGTATAAAGCGTCTCGGAGAATACCGGTGCAGGCTCGGCGACAATCACGTCGGCGCCGTGGTTTACCAGTCCGGAGACGTGTAAGGCGCCGGTGCGTTTTTTGGCGGAAACGTTGCCCAGAGTGATTTCCAGTTTGGCCTTGCTGCCTTTGACGTCCGGCACGACGCGGACATGCTCGATCCACACATGGCCGGTTTGCCTGAGCGAGATTTCGCCGATGATGCCGTTCCAATTGCTCTGAATGTCTTCGTCTATCATGTGTCCGCCGGCAGGGAAGAGGCGGGGGGTGTTGTCCACGAGCACGGTGAGGCGATGTTTGCCGGGCACGGCATCGGTGGTGAGGACGTGGCGGTGGGGCACAGAGAGGAAGGTTTGCTGCGGGTCGGTCGGAGTGTCGTCCAGCCAGACGGTGGAGCCTTTTGTGCGCTCCAGGGTGAGCACGATGCGCTGGCCTTTCCAGGATTCGGGGATGGTGATGTCGCGTTGATACCAGGCTTTGCCGACGAACTTGTGGCGGCGTGTGAGTTGCTGCGTGAGGCGTTCCTCATTGGGCGGGCCTTTGGCTGCGAGGTCGGTGGTGCCGGGCAAAGGGATGGTGTCGGTGCCCGCGAGATCGGCGGCAAACCAGCGCTCTTCGAGTCCTGCGTTGGCCGGGTCGAGGGCGAAGCGCCACACTCCCGCCAGCGGAAGCGAGGTGGGGATCCCTGAGGATGGCAAGGGCACGGGCGCGGCGGAAAGATCCGCACAGAGGAACACAAGCGCTGCCATGCAAAACACGGCATGGCAAAATCTCCGGAAAAAGGACTTCATATTGAGGTGTGTTCCTAATGAAAACGGCTGCGCAGAGGCAATCAAAAGCACCGCGTCCGGGGAGAGTCGTCGCGCTCTGCGGGGATGGGAGTTCGGATTTTCAGCACCCGTGTGCGCGGTGCCCTTTCCGTCCTTATGCAACAGGTGATTTACCAGTGCCCAGAAAATCTGAAATTTTGTCCCACACAGAATCTTTCATGGAGTTTTGCCATACCATGCCCAAACAGGAACGAAAGCGCGGCCATTTTCCCGCTATCTCGAGAATGACATCCAGATACTCTTCGCCATGGTCGCAGAGAAAGTTTTCCAGCATTCCGGCGGCGAGAATGTTGTCGTGCCGCCCGTCTGTCATCTTCAACAATATGCCCATGATGACGTTAAGCTTTGTCTCAGCATCGCAGATAATTAAGTTTATCTCCATATCCACGACGCTGTCGTCCTTGAGGCCATCTTTGTCCAGGATCCAGCGTCCTGCGAACTCATCAATCCACGGGTTATCCTCAAGAGCCTTAAAATATTCTTCCGCTTTGTCCGGCATCGTAAAGGGGCCCATCTTCAGGGCAAATTCGCGAATGAGGCAAGTTGCGTTTGTATCGGAAGTTTATGCCAGCGGGAGCGGCGGCGGATGCTCGCAAGGTGTGGCGCAGAGGCAGGCAAAATGCCCATTATGGGGGGCGCGGTTTTACCCCTGTTTCCGGAGTCTGAAAAAACGGGCGGATAAAAGATAATTGTCGTCAAGGCGCATGTCGCTGCGCAGTTTGCAGGGCACCATTTTAACATGACTCCCAACTCCGCGCCGCCATCGCCCATTGTCCAACCCTCTGAATCCGAACTCGCCGTCGCAGCCGGGCAACTCAAGTTGCTGCGCGACGCACTCGCCAATGTGCTTTTCGGCCAAGAGGAACTTATCGAGCTTGTCATTACAGGGTTGGTGGCCCGCGGGCATATGCTTCTCGAAGGCTTGCCCGGCCTCGGCAAAACCGAACTCGTCAAGGGGCTTTCCAAGGCGTTGCGGCTGGACTCCAAGCGCGTCCAATTCACCCCTGACTTGCTCCCGGGCGACATCACCGGAAACCCTTTGCTTCAAGAGGTTGACGGCACGCGGCGCTTTGTTTTTCAGCCGGGGCCGCTCTTTGCCAACATCGTGCTGGCCGACGAAATCAACCGTGCTTCGCCCAAGACGCAGTCTGCGCTGCTTGAGGCCATGCAGGAGCGGCGCGTCACCGTAATGGGCGAGACGCACCCGCTGCCGGATCCGTTCTTTGTGCTCGCGACGCAAAACCCGATTGAGCTGGAGGGCACTTACCCGTTGCCCGAGGCACAACTCGACCGCTTCCTTTTCAAACTGGAAGTCCGCCGCGCCAGTGCCGACACGCTCCAGCGTATCGTGCTCCAGCGCGAGATCGGCATTGAGCCTGATGTCACGCCGGTTTTGGAGCGCGAGCAGTTTATCGCGCTGACGGCGCTTGCCCGGCGTATCTACATGCCCGATGTGGTGGCTGGCTACATTGCCCGTATCGTGGATGCCACGCATGGCTCCGGGGGCATTGTCCGCTTTGGGGCCAGCCCGCGTGCCGCGCTTGCGTTGGCTTCTGCGTCCAAGGCCCGCGCTCTGCTTTCCGGGCGTCTCAATGCGAGCTTTGAGGATGTGCGTGCGCTCGCGCCCGCCGTGTTGCGCCACCGCGTCGTGCTGGACTACACGGCGAAACTCGAGGGCAAGACCTCGGATGCTTTTGTAGCCGGATTACTGGAGACCGTGCCCGCCAATCCGAAGGTGCTGCCGAACACTTTGCAGTCGGCAAAAATCTGAGGGGCCGAAAAATCTCCGGAGAATCTAAAATCTTTCTGCACGCCATGAACCATTTCTTGTCCCGCCTTTTTATTATTCTTCCAGCACTCCTTTTGCTTTTCTGCGCAGGCACAATGCGGGCGTCTTCATCCCTTCCTGTGGTCCTCGTGGAAAACCCGCCGGTCGAGGTGATGGTGGAATCTTTTTTGGATGAGACGCCCGATTTCGGTTACATCCCCGTGCTCATCACCCTGCGCAACCACAGGCCGGAGAGCCAAAATTTTTACCTGCGCTACACAGCCGGGGGGCTTTCGGGGGCCTCCAGATTGCAGGTGGATGGCAATGCACGCAGCCAGACCTATGTTTACGTCCCCATCGTGAGTCGCGGTGGCGTGACGCTGACTCTTTCCGGGCCGGGCGTGCGCTCGGGCACCATACACCTCAACTCGCACTGGAGCTCCCTTCAGGCCTATGTCGGCATGGGAGATCGCACTGCGGCGGACTACTGGGTAAGCGTCCAGCAAAACCTCTCCAGCGGCGGCAGTTCATCCTCGCAACTCGTCGGCACCAAGATCACTCCGGCAGGTGCTCCGGCGGATTGGCGCGCCTACACTGGATTCAGCTCTCTTTGGTTTAATTCCGCCGAGTGGAGTGATCTGGATCCCGGTGCCCGCGCTGCCATTCTCGAATGGGTGGGGCTGGGCGGAAACCTCTATTTTCTGTTCGAAAACAACAATCAGCGCAATGCGTTGAAAATCCCCGATCTCGTCGAAGTGTCCGGGAAGAGCAAAGACGTTGAAGGCAGGCTTGGCTTTGGCAAAATTGCGTTTCTGAAACAAAAATCTAACTCCGTTTCCGCGAAGCGGGACTTCATTCGGCTTATCAGCAGCACCATCAACACTGAACGCCCCATCATCTTCAAATACCCTGGAAACAAGAACACCATGTCTCATGGCCATAGTTACCACAGTAGTATCGTAAACGGAGACGAGGAGACTTCTGCATCCTCGTGGCCGCTCGTGGATATCGTCGGCGAGTTGGGGCGCAATGTGGGTATCTTGTCCCTGTTCATGGTTATCTTTGCGATCCTCATCGGCCCGGTGAACTTTTTCTTCTTCGCCCCGAGCCGCCGCCGCTACCGTATCTTGTGGACGACTCCGCTCATCTCCATTGGCGCGAGCATCCTGCTCGGGCTGGTCATTCTGATCGGCGACGGCACAGGCGGCCAAGGCGCACGGCTTACGCTGGCCTGCCTCCTGCCGGAGCAAAAACGGCTCGTCGTCCAGCAGGAGCAAGTCAGCCGCACGGGCCTGCTGCTGGGCAAGAAGTTCGACTACGACGATGCCGCTCTATTGCAACCCGTCGCCATCCGCTCAAGTTCAGAATCCAATTCTTATTTGAGGACGGACACCGGCTGGGCGGGAGACTGGTTTTCCAGCCGCGCTGTGCAGGCGCACTTCGCGCAGACGGTGCGCACCGCACGCAGCAGTGTCCGCGTGACGCTTCCCAAAGATGGCAAGCCGGGCAGCGTGAACGCCTCATTGGACATCGCGCTGGCGGAGCTTTACGTCATCGCGCCCGACGGTGCGATCTACAAGGCGTCCGGCCTGACACCCGGAGTGAAGCGTCCGTTGGAACTCGTCCGCACGGACGAAGAATATCCAGAGTGGTGGGAAAAACAAACAGGCGCGGCAAGCTCCGCGCTCAAAGCGGCTGTCAAAACAAGCACCGGGCGCCATGGCTGGTTTTACGCCCGCGCTGAAAATCCTGCGGAGCTGGCACAGGCGACACTCGACAGTATCCGCTGGACGACCGACACGGCTGTGATCACAGGCCCTGCCGGATTTGAGGAATGAGGACGCGCCGCCCACAAGCACACACTTCTCCCACATGACACTCTCTGCATCTGACAATCCGCCCCCCCCGCCGCTCCCTCCGGAAGCCTCCCCGCCTCCGTTGCCCCCTCCGCTGCCGTCATCCCTGCCACCGGAGGCTGCCCCGCCGCCGCTTCCGACGGAGCAGCATCACGACGGGCCGCCGCTTGTCAGCGTGCGCGGGTTACACCGCGCATTCGGCAATGTCCACGCCGTGCGCGGCGTTTCATTCGACATTTACCGTGGGCAAGTCGTCGGGTTTATCGGTGCAAATGGTGCCGGCAAGACCACCACCATGCGCATCATGGCCACGCTCGACGATCCCTCCAGCGGCACCGTCATCGTGGACGGGCATGACTTGCGCGACGATCCGCGCGCCGTGCGTTCCCGCATCGGCTGGATGCCCGACGCCTATGGCGCTTACGACCACATGAGCGTGCTGGAATACCTTGACTTCCACGCCCGCGCTTTCGGCTTGAAGAAGCGTCTGCGTGCCGAGCGCATCGCAGATGTGGTGGCCTTTGCCGAGTTGGCGCCGATTGCCGACCGCATGGTCAACAAGCCCTCCAAGGGCATGAGCCAGCGCGTGTGTTTCGGGCGGATGCTTTTGCACGACCCCGAATTTCTCATCTTGGACGAGCCTGCAGCCGGGCTGGACCCCAAGGCGCGCATCGAGTTCAAGAACCTCGTCCGGCTCCTTGCTGCACGCGGCAAGACGCTTTTCATCAGTTCGCACATCCTTTCCGAGTTAGGCGAAATGTGCGATTCGCTGCTCTTCATAGACAATGGCCAAATCATCCACCACGGCTCTGCCGAGACGCTGAAAGCCGGGCAGACAGACGGTGCCGTGACCTTCTGCATCCTCGTCGCCGACTCGCCGGAAAAGCTGGTCGAATGGGCCGCTGTGCAACCCGGTTGGGCACCGATGGAGACGCTGCGCAACGGGGTGCGCTTGCGTTGCTCGTTGACGGATCCCGCCGATATCGCCGCCTCGTTGCGCCGCATGGTGCTCGACGGTATCCCGGTCATGGACTTCCACCACGAGGAGCTTCGCCTTGAGGACGCTTTTGTGGAAATCATCAAAGCGCGCAAATAGCGCAGTGCTTCGTCTCCCGCACCGCCCATGGCCCGAAAGAATTCACGCACCCTCTGGATGGAGAAATTGCTCCGGGGCGACGCATCCGGCCCCGTCCGGGAAGCAGTGCCGATGGGGGCGCGGACGCCTTACGCCGGGCATGTGCTCGGCATAGATCCGAGTTTGCGCGGCACCGGGCTGGCTGTGGTGGCGCTCGGGGGCGCGGAGGGGCCGGTGTTGTGCGCGAGCCGCACCTTGCGCTTGCGCCCGGCGCTGTCCATGCCGGAATGCCTTGGCGAGATTTACAAGGCGGTGGCGGACTACATTGAGGAATGGCCCGTGCGGCATGTCGCGTTGGAGCAGACGATATATGTGCAAAATTTTCAAACGGCGCAGATACTCGGTGCGGCACGCGGCGCGGCGATTGCAGCGGCGGCGGTGCTCAGGAAACCGGTCTTTGAGTATCCGCCATTACGGGTGAAGCAGGCCGTGGTGGGCTTTGGCCGCGCAGGGAAGGAGCAAGTGGGCGGGATGATACGCCAGTTGCTGCGCCTCCCGGAAGCGTTGCCCTTGGATGAGTCCGATGCGGCGGCTGTCGCCTTGTGCCATGCCTATACTTGGCGCGGGTGAATTCGCCAAATTTCATTTTTACTTGAAGTTTCATGACGGCATGCTTGTCTCACCGCCCGTCTATGCAGGCAGCTTCGCCCATCACTTTCTCCCGCAAACCTTCCCGTTCGTCTAAGAAACGGGAGGACTTGTCAGCATTGGAGCACGAAGTGAGCGATTTTTTCGCCGGATTTTTGCAATTGCTCGGCTTGCCGCTTTCAGTGGCGCAAATCTATGGATTGCTCTACTGTCGTGAAAATTCACTTTCTTTTGAAGAAATTCAACGCAAGTTATGCATTTCGCAAGGCTCTACAAGTCAAGGTCTCCGCTACCTTCTTGAGCGGAGCATGGTGCGTGCGGTAGCCATCCCGGGGCGGCGGCACAAAGAGTTTTTGGCAGAGACGGCTTTGGGCCGCATTGTTCAAATGTTGTTGAAGGAGCAAGTCTCTCCCCGTCTGGATGATGGGCGTCGTCGCTTGAAAGCGGTGGACGTTTTGCTGGAGCACACCGCAGTCCCGCCGGAGTTGGAGGCACGTTTGCGTCGCTTGGGACGCTGGACTGAGCGGGCGCAGGAGCTGTTGCCCCTCATGCTGAATCTGGCAGGTGGCGGGACTTAAACAGGAGAAGAGAAAAATTTTCCGCATCGCAAGGTGCGGGTTCTGTGCAATGCGCAGGGCAAATACATCACAAAAAAACGCTCGAAGGCTTCAGCCATCCGCTGACCGGCCAAGGGCGGCAGCATGGGGAAAATAATGAGTGTCACGATTGCGATACCGGCGCGGTTGGCGTCAACGCGTTTGCCGCGAAAGGTCCTTCTCGATCTCGGCGGCAAGCCCGTCGTGCAACATGTCTGGGAACGCGTAAAAAAAATGCGCTCTGCCGACCGTGTCGTCGTGCTCGCCGATGGCGATGAAGTGGCGGCGGCGGCGCGGGCATTTGGTGCAGAGGTGCTTTTGACCGCGCCGGAGTGTCCTTCCGGCACCGCGCGGCTCGCATCCGTGCTCGATCAATTGCCGGGAGATTTTTTCTTGAACGTCCAGGGCGACGAGCCGTGCATCGAGCCGGATTTGCTCGACGCACTCGTGGCGCGTTGGCGCGAGACGCAATGCGAGCTGGTGACCGCCGTGGCACGCATCACCGAGGCCGCCAAGCTCGCGAACCCCAATGTCGTCAAAGTCGTGCGCGGAGAAAATGGCCGTGCGGTATATTTCTCGCGCAGCCCCGTGCCCTTCCGGCGCGGAGTGCCGGTCGCCGATTGGCTGGCGGACGGCACCGTGCCCTACTGGTCGCATATCGGCGTCTATGGGTATGCGCGGGCGACGGTGGCCGGCTACGCCGCCTTGCCTGTCACGCGCATTGAGCAGATCGAATCGCTGGAGCAATTGCGCTTCGTAGAACACGGCAAAGTCTTTCAAACCGTGGAGACGGGCTATCATCCGGTCTCCATAGACACCGCCGAAGACCTCGAAAAAGCACGGGCATTGTTCAGCGCCTAGGGGAAATGCCCAATATCGCCCGAAAGCCGTTCTGCTTAGTTTGAAGTCTTGGGAACGAACACCGGGCAAAAACGGTCTTATACGCAGGAATAGCTGATGAGCGCTTAGCGCAATTGGTTTTCCCTTGATACACACACATTTTACTTCACCAAAACATCCACATCAACACACCATCTCGTATGCAACGACGCGACTTCCTCTCACTTTCCGCAATAACCGGCGCTACCGCGCTTCTAAACTCCGCCTCCCGCGCTACCGCTGCGGACACCGCCTCCGCCGATGTGTCGTGGAAGTTGCCCGTCCCCGAAAAACCGGCGCAATTGAACCTTTGCCTCCAATGGGGGGCCATCCCCGGCGGCGCGATAAACCAGAAGCTCGATTTCCTCGAAGCAAACGGTTTTGCCGCCGTCGAGCTTCCTACGGGCAAGTGGCTTTTTGACAACCACTCTGCGTTTAAAAAAGCACTGGAGGGCCGCAAACTCACCGTGGCGACTGCCTGCGGGCCGAGCGATTTTTCCCATGCTGCCAAAGCCAAACGCGACGCAGAAGTTGCCAAGTTTCTTCCGCAGCTTGAAGTTCTCGGCGACCTTAAATCCGTGGGCCTCATTCTTTGTCCTGCGCGCCGAACTGTGGCGCTCGGTTTCAGTGAACTGCGTGAAGATTTCATCAACAATACCGGCAAACGTCTCGCAGAGCATGCCGCCAAACACGGCACAAGCATCGTTCTTGAGCCGCTGACTCGTGGCGAGACACCTTTCCTGAATTTAGTGGCAGACGGTGCCAATATTGCCCGTGCCATCGGTCCTGGTGCAACGGTCATGGGCGATTTCTGGCACATGAGCAAAGAAGAGACGAGTTGTCTGGGCGCATTCATCAGCGGCGGCACCTTGCTCTCACATGTCCACATCGCATCCTTGAAAGACCGGAAGATTCCGGCCATGGAACCTAAATACGACAAATATGTGGACGGTTTTCGTGGATTAAAAATCATCGGTTACCGCGGAGCGGTGAGTCTCGAAGGCGGTTTCCCGAAGGGTGCTGACAAGACAAAGCTCATTTTGACTATGGTCAAATATCTCCGCGATCAATGGGAGCAGGCGTAAGGATTTTTTTGGCGGCGGAGCGTGGTAGATCTATTAGATGGCAGGGAACAGTAAAATCCTGTTCTTTCCGAAGCTAGAGGTGTCGCATCGTCTTTTTTCCGAAAGAAAAAGAGAGGCCTTTCTGGCTTTTCGCAAAACTAATAAAAGTGCTGCATTATCCTTTCTCCGAAGGAGGAAAATGTGAATAACCGCCGGTGAACCGCGAAGCGGTGTAACCGGCGGACCCGCACCACCCATTGCAACGTCCCTGAAAGGGGCGAA
>JAITXH010000031.1 GCA_031284845.1 Puniceicoccales bacterium
GCGGCGTCGAGGAGCGCGGGGATGTTGAGGTAGCTTTCCGCGACCGGGGGCGGGCCGATGAGGACGGCTTCGTCGGCGTCGCGGACGTGGGGCGAGTCGGCGTCGGCCTGGGAATAGACAGCGACGGAGGCGACGCCCATTTTACGGAGAGTGCGGATGATTCGACAGGCGATAGCACCGCGGTTGGCGATAAGGACTTTTTTGAACATTTTTTGTTGAACGCGAAGTTGCAGTCTTCGTGCCAAGCAAAAGACAAAAGGGAGATTCCCCGGAGGAAAGACAGGCTGTCTATTTTCTCAAAAATCACGGACAGAACGGAACCCTATGTGCCTTTCTGCGTAAATGCGTCACCTTCGCCGGGAGTGTAAAGGCGCACGCCGAGGCAATCGGCCATTTCAAAAAAATGATTGTCCAGAGAATATACCCGCACTCCGTTCAAACAAAATCCTCAAAGGGTCGTGGGATTTTTGCGAGGGCGTGAATTTCCGGGGATATTCCGGCGATCATTTTGCCTGTGCGGGGGATTCGAAATTCACTGCCGAGAAAGGGTGGATATCCAATGCGTTGGCGTGCCAGCCTTTTACTTCCGGGCGGATGAGAAATTTGTTCCGATTATGCACCAGAGGTATCACCGGAGAGGTCTCCAGAAGACGTGCTTCTGCGCGTTGGAAAAGGGCCAGCCGCGCAGCGGTATCGCTGGTGTTTGAGGCGGCGGCGATGGCAGCGTCATAGTCCGCGTCGCTCCAGCCGGTTTGATTTTGTTCGGAGTGCGAGGTGAATAATTCGAGGAAGCTTGCCGGATCGTAATAGTCGCCGCTCCATGCCGAGCGGATGAGCTGGTAATCGCCGCTTTCCATCGCGTGCTTATAGACCTTCCATTCCTGGCTGACGAGTTCGACGTGGATGCCCAGATTTTCCCGCCACATGGCTTGCATGGCCTGCGCGATGAGCTGGCTCGTCTCGTGCGTGTTGTAGAGATAGCGCAAGACGGGGAATCCTGCGCCGCCGGGGTAGCCTGCGGCGGCGAGGAGGCGGCGTGCCTCGGTGGCATCTTCCGGGATTTGCGTAGCGCACACATAGCCTGCTGCGCCGGGGGGAGTGAGGTTGTAGGCGGGCGTCTCTCCGGCACGCATAACGTGTTCGGCGATTTCTCCGCGGTGCAGGCTCAACGCAAGTGCGCGGCGGACGCGAGGGTCGTCGAGGGGCTTTACACGGGTATTCACACGGATGAACGTAGTGGAGAAAAATGGGTCCAGGCGCAGTTCCTGTGCGTGGGCGGCACGCAATGCCACCACCTTCATGGGAGGGACGGTGCTCGTGATGTGAAGCAGCCCGCCGCGGAAGGCACGCTCTTCGGCGAGCAGGTCGGAGATGGCGTAAAAGCGGATGCCGTTGAGATGCACGGCGGCGGCATTCCAGTAATGCGGATTGCGCCTGACCTCGATACGGTCGGAGACCTTCCATGTTTTGAGCTGGAACGGGCCGTTGCCGATGATCCGCTCCGGGCGTGTCCAAGGTGTGCCCGGGAGATCCATTTCGCCATAGCGCAGGATGGCTTGCGCGGGGACGGGTGCCCATGCCGGATGGCAGACGAGGGCTGGCAGTGTAGGGCAGGGGTGCTCCAGGGTGAGGCGCAGAGTGTGTGCGTCGGGGGCCGAAAAACCCGTG
Source organism: Puniceicoccales bacterium (assembly GCA_031284845.1). Lineage (GTDB taxonomy): Bacteria > Verrucomicrobiota > Verrucomicrobiia > Opitutales > UBA953 > CALNBE01. The sequence goes on from JAITXH010000031.1 coordinate 1,669, forward strand.
TCCGCGAACGAAGTGACTTTGCCCTCATAAAAGGCACGGGCGTTTTTAACGACGAAGAACATGGCCGCGTTGGGCGCTGCGAGCCGCGGGCTGAGAATGCGCTGCCAGGCGAAGATAAAGTCTTTGCTTGTGAGCGGGGCACCGTCTGACCATCGCGCTTCGGGCCTCAAGTGGAAAGTGTAAGAGAGGCCGTCGGGCGAGACCTCCCAGCTTCGGGCTGCTGCCGGACGTGGCTCAAGGGAGACGGGATCGTTGGCGAGCAGCCCTTCGAAGAGCGCGGAGGCGATGCGCAAGTCCACTGCACCGGAGACGACTTGCGGGTCGAGGGAGACAGGCTCGGTGTTGTTGTTGATGAGCAGAACGCCTTCTGCTGCGGCTTTATCTGCGGGCGTGGCGGGTTTACCGCAACCGGCAAGAGCCGCAGCCACAGCGAAAACGGACACCCGGAGGGCAATGCGGAGCGCATCCCTTTGGAATATGCGGGCCGGATTCATTGCGCGGTCTCGCTCTTGCGGCTTTTCACTGCAAGCAAAGCGTTGGCACGGGCGCGCACATCAACGGCCATGCGTCCTTGTTCGCTGACGGGATTGACGGCGATGATGCTGTCCATGAGCTGCACGATTGCGGCGTGGTCGCGCACATCGTTGTGCGCGTGGACATGCAGTTTGAGAAAAAGCGTTTTTTGCAGATGTTCTCCCGAGGGGGATTCTTGTTCGATAAAACTGTCCACGGCATCCAGTGCGCTCTGGAAATCCTTTTGCTGGCGGATGAGCCGGATTACCCGGTCGCGCAAGGAGGTGATTTTCGGGGTAAACTCGATGTCGCCGATAAGCCCGGTGGTATCCTGCGGGTCGAGCCGCTTCAATTCGGCAAGCTCAGCACTGTAATGGCGCAGCAGGATATTTTCGTCAATATCGTGCAGAGCCTGCGCGATCATCACGGCGCGTTTTTGCCCGGAGATGGCGGCGGCGGAGGCGAAATACTGGTCTCGTTTTTCACGGATGGCGCGGAGGGTGTTGAGGTGGTGCGCGTAGTCCGCCGCGCCGACCTCCCGGTAGCCAGTGACGGCATAGGGACGTCCGTTACTGTCGGCGAGGAAGACCGTGGGATGGGTGCGCACATCCCATGCGTTGCGCAGGGCGTTATTTTTTTTGCGCTGTTCCGGCGGGAGCGAATAATTCCTCGGAAATTCGATCATAGCGCAGACAAAATGCTTGTTGATGGCTGCGGCAAATGCCGGGCGGGAAAGCGCCTGATCGTAAAGGCGCTGGCTCCAGGCGCTGCCGTCGAGACAAACAAAGGCGACAAGGATGTCCTTGCCGGCTTTGCGTGCGAGCGCACGCGCTTCGCCGAGATCGGAGAGCCAGTTTATGATGAGGGAATCGGCTTCGGGATCGCTCTGGGGCTGCTGCACAGGAGGACGTGTGGCCACAGGCGCAGAGGGGGCCGGTTTGTCGCCAGCGAGGCCGATCTTCAGCGCCAGTACCGCGATTGCAATAAACACCAAAGCCGGTAAATACCGGAGTCTAGGGGCAAGTCGTGGTGTGCGGTCGTTCATTACTGGAAAGGGAAACAGTTTCCCGCCCGGGATGTTCCGGGTCGTATAGCCGTCAGTCCGCATGTTACTGTGAACATGCCGCCCGGATTCTTAAGGAGTGTGCAGGCTGGTGGCACGGATTGGGCTAGAACAAGCTGTCCTTGTTTGTGCAAGGACAGCTCAGACATCCAACTCCTTGTTCCAATGAATCCGACTCAACTCGACTTTTCACTTTCCGCATTGCGGAGGGCTTATCACGAAAAACTCGTGACGCCCGAAGATGTGCTCCGTGAGGCATTGCGCCGCGCTGCGGACACGCGCCTGCACAACGCCTGGATTACCCTTTTCCCAGAGGCCACCGTGCTCGATTTCATAAAGGTTTTGCGCGACCGTGACCCGGCTGCGTTGCCGCTCTACGGCGTGCCATTTGCCGTAAAGGACAATATTGATCTCGCCGGTGTCGCCACCACATGCGCCTGCCGCGCCCTCGAAGGCCCGCCCGCCGTGGAGTCCGCCACCATCGTCGCCCGTCTCATCGCCGCCGGGGCCATACCCGTCGGCAAGACCAATCTCGACCAATTCGCTACTGGCCTCGTCGGCGTGCGTTCGCCCTATGGCGCGTGCAGCTCCGTGTTTGACGCCAATTATATCTCCGGCGGCTCCAGTTCAGGCTCAGCAGTGTCGGTGGCCGCAGGCGCGGTGACATTTGCGCTGGGGACAGACACCGCAGGTTCGGGACGCGTCCCGGCGGCATTTAACAACATTGTCGGCCTTAAGCCTACGCGCGGCGTTCTCAGCACTCATGGCGTTTTCCCTGCATGCCGTTCGCTGGATTGCGTGTCGGTATTTGCCGGAAGCGCCCACGATGCCGGCGCGGTGCTGGATGTCGGTGCCGCTCCTGACAGCCGCGATTGCTACTCGCGTCCCTTGCGCTCCCGCACCCTCCCGCCTGTGTTGCGCATCGGCGTGCCGTCTGCGGCGCAATTGGAATTCTTCGGTGACGACGAGGCAGCCGCGCTGTTTGCCGCTACACTGGGCCGACTGAAGGAATTGGGGCACACCCTCGTCGAGATAGACTACGCGCCTTTTGCTGATGCTGCTGCCTTGCTCTATGCCGGCCCGTGGGTGGCGGAACGCAAGTGGGCGACGGAGAAAATTTTTGCCGGGCATCCCGAGAGTTTTGATCCCGTGGTCGGTGCCATCATCTCCGGCGCGGACAAATACACCGCTGTGGATACTTTCGCGGCAATGTATGCGTTGCAAGAGCACCGTTTGCGTGCCGGATACGAATGGGAGAAAATGGATGTGCTGCTGCTCCCCACGACCGGCACTACCTACACCCTTGAGCAAGTGCGTGCCGCCCCCGTCGCGTTGAACAGCAACCTTGGCCGCTACACAAACTTCGTCAACCTCTTCGACCTCGCTGCCGTGGCAGTGCCCGCCGGGTTGCGTGGAAACGGGCTGCCCTTCGGCGTCTCGTTTATCGGCCCCGCGCACACAGACCACGCCTTGCTTGCGCTCGGCGATACCTTGCACCGGTTCACTTCGCGCTACATCGGAGCGACCCCGTTCTTGCTCGCGCACCAACCGCCGCCCGCCGCATCTTCCGCCCCGCGTGTCACCGTGGCCGTGGTTGGTGCGCACCTGCGCGGCTTGCCGTTGAACTACCAGCTCACCGCCCTGCACGCCCGCTTCCTTGGTGAAGCACAGACGGCTCCACACTACCGGCTGTATCGTCTCGCAGACGGGAAAAAACCTGGCCTGCTGCGGACGCCTGACATGGCGCAGGCACATGGTATAGCTGTTGAGTTGTGGTCACTGGATGCAAAGTCCTTCGGGGAGTTCGTATCCATTGTCCCGCCTCCGCTGGGCATCGGAAATGTGCAGCTTGAAGATGGGCGCGAAGTGAAAGGCTTTATCTGCGAGCCTTACGCGTTGTGTTCGGAAAACGAAATCACTCAACATGGAGGTTGGCGCGCATGGCTTGCGGTAAAAGATCAGGAATCTCCAAGCGGACTTTTGTGAAATATGAGTGAGAAGAAACAGCCATGTTTGCTTTTCAGCACAAATTTGTTTTAATTTGAGCAAACTTTTTTTCATTTATCGTTACAAAAAGTTTGCAATGTTCCATTTTTCATGCGGAATGCCTCCCCAATGACAGCTCATAAGTCTTATTGCCGTGAAGTTCGGGCTTCTGCGGACCACCAACAGGATGAAGAGTTGCATCTTCAAAAAATACAAAAGTCACCTCTATGCAAAATAACTTAAAAATCGCAGGATTTACAGCGGTCCTCACAGCCGCAGCAAGTCTCACAGCTACAGCGGCCGGCGTGCCAATTAACGACTACTTGTCGGTTGATGGCTACGTTGCCGCTGCCGCTACGTATACCAAAACAAGCAGCGGATCCCACGAATACACGCTGTTTGACTCGCCCAACGGCGATTCGAGATTTGGCAGCAATTTGGACCAAATCAAGTTCGGTCTGCGTGCTAAATACAAGGATTTTGGAGCCTATGCCAGTGTGCTCTATTATCCTGACCGGGTTGGTGCCAGAGAAGCGGGCATCCTTGATGCCTACGTTTACTGGAAGAACGAAGCGAGCGGCGTAACTGTTACCGCAGGTAAGTTTCTGAGCTCGTTCGGGTACGAATCCTATTATCCAATCTACAACTCGCTGATTTCCGGCTCGTTGGTCTCCGGCATCCCCGGTTATCACACCGGTCTCAAGGTGGAGTACGCGCATGCAGGCAGTGGTTTCTCCACAGGTCTGGCCGTGGTGGATTCATTGCAGCCCGGGCGCGGTTTTGAAGCCGGCGACGGCGATTTGCACGATGTGGGTATCGAGCTTTACTTCAAATACCAAGCTGTAAAGGGTTCCTTCCTCGAAGGTCTCACCATCTTCACTGGCGTTGGCTTGGACACAGGTCGCGACGATAAACCCCGCAGAGTGGGCTTCGATGAGTTCGGCGATTCTATCTACGACACCGAGCGCCAGTGGGTAGTTGACTTCTGGGCTGAATATCAAGTAACGGATCAACTCAGGTTTGCCGCCGAAGTTTCTTATGCGGAACGTGTGGCGAATATTTCCTGGCTTGCTTTCGGAGAATACTCCTTCACGAGCGGAGTTTCCCTTGCTGCCCGCGTCAGTGGCTACAAGTATCATGATGATCAGCTCTATAGCATTGGAGTTGCTCCCACCCTTAACTTGGGTAAATTGTTTGAAGTGAAAGCCATTGAAGGTCTCAGCCTTCGTGGTGAGATTTCATACCTCTACGTGAAAGACGGACACGACGGCTACTTCTTCGGATCGCAGCTCTTGTTCCAGTTCTAATAGCACCACTCCAAGGAGTTAGTTTTATAATACCAGACATCGGCAACCCTGCAAAGGGTTGCCGATGTTTTGTTTAGAGACTTGCCTATCGCGGACGCACTCGGCTTCAGGCGACTGCCTTCTTCACTCAAGACCAAGTTGCTTGCGCCCATCCGGGGACAAGCACGAAGGAGTCCACGGCGGATCTATCACGATGTCCACTTCCGCACGCTCCACTCCAGGCAGGGCCTCGATTTTGGTTTTGACCTCACCGGTAATCACCGGCCCCATGGCACATCCGGGGGCAGTTAACGTCATTTTTATCCGGACGACAGACCGGCCATCCGGAAGAGTATCGAGGGCAATGTCGTAAATAAGACCAAGGTCTATGATGTTGAGCGGGATTTCGGGGTCGTAGCAAGTGCGCAACACTTCCCGGATACGCTCTGCGTCCAAGGCACCGGAGGGGGTGGGCGGCTCGGTTGTTTTTTCGTCAAGTGGGGTGAGGTCTGCTTTATTGATACGGAAAAGCCCGAACGGAGTCATCACTGTGAGCGTATCGCCAAGCGCTCGGGTGATCGTGATTTTGGTGTTTTTTTCGAGAACGACGACTTCGCCATCAGGAATAAGGATGGCGTTGCAGTCGCGGCTGAGAACAATTTCCGGCTGGGTCATAGGGAACGGGAGAGGGCGGGAGGGTTGATGATGGCGGCTGGAAGTCAAACGGCGCGTGGCTGGGGCTGAAAGAGAACGGCTGTGCGTTCAAAACTTGTTTGCCTGAGCGAGTGGTGCCTTGCCGTCGAGGAAGAGGAGAAGATTTTCCAGCGCCATGCCGGCTTGCCGTTGGACGCTCTCGTGGGTGCGCGAGCCGATGTGCGGGGTGATGACGCAGTGCGGGGCGTGCAAGAGCGGGTGGTCGGGTTTGGGTGGCTCAACATCGAGGACATCCGCGCCGTAGCCGCCGAGGTGCCCGTCTTTGAGGGCATTGAGGATGGCGGTGTTGTCCACAAGCTCTCCGCGTCCGCAGTTGAGGAGGATGGCACCGGGTTTGAAGTGTTGCAGGGTGGCGGCATTGATGAGGCCGTGGGTCTGCGGGGTGAGATTGGTGTGGAGGCTGACGATGTCTGAAGCGGCGAGGAGGGATTCGAGTTTTTCGTGGCGGGCGATGTTGTGTGTTTGGGCGAAGGCGGCGTCCCAATAGGTGTCGTAGCCGATGGGCGTCATGGCAAAGGCATTGGCGCGGATGGCCATCTCTTTGCCGATGCGTCCGAGGCCGACTATGCCAAGGGTCTTTCCGGCGATTTCGTGGCCGGTGCGGCGCGACCAGCGTCCGGCCTTGGTTTCGCTGATGTGAAAATCGAGTTCTTTGACGAGGGTGAGCAGGAGACCGAAGGAGTGTTCGGCGACGGTGGTGTGGTTTACTCCGGGAGTGAAGGTGACCGGGATTTTATTTTCGGTGGCAAAGGGCACGTCTATCTTGTCGAGACCGATGCCGTATTTGGCGATGATGCGCAGGCGCGGGAGGGATTTGGCGATGACGGCGCGGGTGATGGCATCGTCGCCGCAGAGGAAGGCGTCGAAAGAGCCTGCCAGCTCGAGCATCCGCGCTTCGGGGAGCGGGCCGCGTTCGCCGACGACCTCGTGTCCGGAGGCGGCGAGGCGTGCGAGGTGCGGGCCGGGTGTGTCTTGAAAGGATGTTGTAGTGAGAAGTATGCGGGCCATGTGTTTTTCAGGAAAAGGGCGGCATGTTGAGGGTTTTGCCGCGCATGGCAAGGCGCGGCGTGGCGGGTTGGACAAATAAGCACTTTTATTGAAAGGTAGCTTTCGTTTTCTGATTCCCGCGGACTGTGTAGCTCAGTTTTTCGCTCCCGCCTTTTTACTTCCTCTGCTTTTTGCGCAGGATTCGCACACGCCGTAAATCTCGAAGACATGGGAGATTTTTTTGTATCCCAGCTTACGCGCTTCTTTTTCGAAGCGCTCCGCCGCGCAGCCGTCAATATTGTCTATGCGTCCGCATTCGCGGCACATGATGTGGTGGTGGTGGGCGTGGTTGGTGAGGCTGTAGAGATTTTTACCGCTTTCGAGTGGATGCCGTTGGACGATTCCGGCTTTTTCAAATGCCTCGATGCTTCGATAGACGGTCACGAGGTCGGCGGTGCCGTTGCCGAGTGTATGGTGCAAGTTTTCGACGGAGACGGGGGTCGTGGTGGTGGCCAGGATGTGGAGCATGGCTTTGCGCGGTTCGGTGATGCGCAAAGCGCGTGCGCGTAGCCGGCTGATAGCGGTGCTATAATCCTGATTCGGCTTGTTTGCTGCCGGAGTGCGTTGCCGCGCCGTATGGCGGTGCTCGTCGTGCATGAGTGCGGAGAGATACCGGCGGTGTGAGGCTTGGCAAGCGGAAGAGGAGGGGCGCTGCGCTGCAAGAGGGATCCGGCTGGGTAATCGTTGCCGGCGGGACGGACTACCGGTGACGCAAACACGGGGTGTGGCCCAAGACCTTTTGTTTTTTGCCTTCAGAATAATACTTGGCAACTCCTGCGGAGGCGTGAAAATCCCGGGCACGTCTTTTCTATGATATCCGCCAGTACAGAAATCCGCGTCCGCTACGCTGAAACCGATGCCATGGGCATCGCCTATCACGGAAATTATCTGCCGTGGTTTGAGGTCGCGAGGGTCGTTCTCCTCGATAAAATCGGGCTTTCCTACAAAAAACTCGAGGATGACGGCTTTCTGCTTCCTGTGCTTGAAGCCAACCTGCGCTATCTGGCTCCAGCCCGGTTTGACGACATCCTGACTGTCACGGTGCGCATGGAGGAACTACCCCGGGTGCGCATTCGCATGGACTACACCGTGCATAAAGAGGGGAGCCTTCTCACCACCGGACACACCCTCCACGCCTTTATGAATCGGGCGGGACAGGCCATCAAGCCTCCGGCGATCGTCCAGGAACGCTTCATAAGCGTTTTTAATGAGAAGTAAAAAAAACTTATCAGTGAAAAATTCTAAAATAAATGTATTGTGTGAATGGCCCGGTTCTGATTCATGTATTCCCACAATTTAATTTGCTCAGTCATATTAAGACTGAGTGAAGGCAGTAACTAGATAGGTAAGGTAGGGTAGAAGCCGACTCTCGATAGAGGGTCGGCTTCTTGTTTTCCCGGATTGCATGTCGGGGAAAACGACCTACGCCACAGAGCATGATGAGATGGCTCCAAATGGCGTTGGGCTGGTTGCACGGGTTGTTCCTCCGGCGGCGGCGCACTAGCCGCCAGCGCACAGGCGAGGCGGGCGAGAGGCATGCGGTTGCTTATCTGCGCGGGCTGGGCTGGAATATCGTGGTGCGCAATTGGCGCTATGGGCGCGACGAGGTGGATATCGTGGCGGGAGACGGGCCGAATCTGGTGTTTGTCGAGGTGAAGACGCGCACGGACTCTGGAGCGGTGGACGATTCGGGGAGCGGGTATTTTGCCGTGGACAAGCGCAAGCGCCGCGCCCTTGCGCGTGCTTGCCGGGCCTACATGCGCGGGTTGGAGCGTGCCCCGCAGCATTTCCGGTTCGACATTATCGAAGTGAAGTTGCGCGCGGGGGCGGTGTCCGCATTGCACCACCACCGGGGTGTGGCCTTGTTTTCGCAGAAGCGATAGCCTCTCCCGGCGAAACAGGCAGGGCAGGGGCGTCAGTGCGTTTCTTGTTCCTTATTTCCCATTTCCCGTTTCACTGCTGCCCATGCCATTTCTCAACGGCAAACGCATTCTGCTCGGCGTAACCGGCTCCATCGCCGCTTACAAGGCCGCCGACATCATTTCGCAGCTCGTCAAACTCGGCGCCGTGGTGCGTGTCGTCATGACACGCGAAGCCGCCCTGCTTATCCAGCCGCTCACCTTGCAAGTGCTCTCGCGCAATCCTGTGGCGACCGACATGTGGGCACCTGCGAGTGCCCAAAGCTGGCAACCGGAGCACATCGCGCTCGCGGACAATGCCGACTTGCTGCTCGTGGCTCCTGCCACGGCGCACACCCTTGCGTGTTTTGCTCACGGGCTGGCTCCGGATTTGCTCACGAGCATCTATCTGGCCACGCCTGCGCCGGTGATGCTCGCCCCGGCCATGAACGGCAAGATGCTCGACCATCCCGCTACGCAAGCCAATCTCGCCACGTTGCGTGCGCGTGGGCACGCCATTATCGAGCCTGCCGAGGGGATGCTTGCCTGCGGCTACGAGGGCAGGGGCAAGCTGGCCCCCGTCCCGGAGATAATCGAACGTGTGACGACGTTCTTCGATTGAAGCAGGGGAAAAATGGCAGATCGGATTCCCGGGTGTAGCTTGGCGGAGGGCGGAGGGGCGGATCTGAAGTGCCGCTTGCGCACGATGGCCGCATCGCTGGGCTTTCAGGCATTTGGGGTCGCTGCCGTCGCTCCGCCTTTGCACGGTAAATATTATCTGGAGTGGATAGCCGGAGAGCGGCACGGCACAATGCGCTGGATGGAGCGCAACAACGAGCGCCGGCTCGCGCCGGATACCTTTTTGCCCGGTGTGCGCAGCATCGTCATGCTCGGCATGAATTGTTTTCAGGCGTATCCGGATTCCGCTTACAAGATAGCCCGCTATGCACTGGGAAGCGACTATCACAACTACCTCTTCAAACGCCTGAAAAAACTTTGTGCCGTGATGCGGGATCTGGGCGGTGAACAGCGCCCGTGCGTGGACACCGCGCCGGTGCTGGAGAAGCCTGCTGCTGTGCAGGCCGGTCTGGGTTGGCAGGGCAAAAGCACCCTGCTCGTCAATCGCGAGTTTGGCACATGGTTGTTGCTGGGCGCGATATTTACTACGCTGGAACTCGAGGCAGATGTGCCGGAACGCGATAACTGCGGGCACTGCACGCGCTGCCTTGCCGCATGCCCCACGGGTGCGATTACCGGTCCTTACCAGCTCGATGCCCGCCGCTGCCTCGCTTACCTGAGCATCGAGCACGACGGCCCTATCCCGGTGGAGTTCCGGGGTGCGATGGGTGACCACCTCTTCGGCTGCGATGTCTGCCAGGATGCCTGCCCGTGGAGTCGCCGGGCACAAGTCAGCCAGGAGGAGAAGCAACGCCCCCTTCCGCTCCCGGAGCGCCTGCGTGACACGTTTGCCTGGACGGAGGCGGAATACGATTTGCGTTTCAGCGGCACTCCGTTGAAGCGGCTCGGGCTACGCCGCTGGTGGCGCAACGCTTGTGTGGTGCTGGGCAATACGGGAGGCATGGATGATGTGCCAGTGCTGGAGCGTCTGGCTTCCGGCGCGGATGCGCTGCTGGCCGAACATGCGGCATGGGCATTGGAGCGCATAGCTGAAAAGGGCTAAGTGGCTTAACGGTTAACAAGTAACGCTCTTTTTTGGAGGTGGGGAGGCACAAAAAACCCGCTCAACCGTGTGGTTGAGCGGGAATTGGTCGGGCTGAGTGGATTCGAACCACCGACCCCTTGCACCCCATGCAAGTGCGCTAGCCAGACTGCGCTACAGCCCGAAAAAGAAAGGCGCACACTAAGTAAGGTCCCGCTTCTCCTGTCAAAGCCTTTTTCCTGCATTCACAAAAAAACACGGCAAAGAGCGCCTTTGCCGTGTTTCTTGTGTCCGTTGAGCGGACAATGCTTTTACCGCGCCCTTGCGCTTACAACACCCAAGGCGAGCGGTAGGACGGCGCCAGAAGCTTGGAAGCAGCCGGGTCGTCTTTGATGGTTTCCGTTACCGGATCCCAGTGGATCGTGCGCCCCGTGATGAGGGAGATGTGCCCCAAGTGGCCGACGCTGGCGCTACGGTGCGCCGTTTCTGCCGGGGTGATGGTCGTCCGGCGCGTGCGGATGCAATCAATGAAGTTCGCGTGGTGACTGTCGCTCTTGTAAGGATGGTATTCTTCCGGCCCGATGACTTCTTTGAGAATGGCCGGATCGGAGGCGTCCAAGCCGTTACCCCGGCGCCCACTGCGGTTCACGTAAAGCCATCTGCCGTCTTCGCCGATGAACTTCGTGCCGGAGGCGCTGTTCACTTCGATGACGAGTCCGTCCGCATAGGTGCATTTGTAGTGATACGTTCTTTCAGCATCAAAGGGTGCGTCGGTGGAGAAGTCTGCTTCGATGGGTTCGATTTTTACAGGGCCGGTGTCGTCTTTGCCTGCGCCCCAGTGAGCGATGTCCACGTGATGGCCGACCCAGTCCATGAGGTTGCCGCCGCCGAAGTGAAGCGTCCAGCGCCAGTTGTAATGGACGACCCGTGGGTCATATTCATGCCACTGTGCGGGGCCGACATACAAGTCATAGTCGAGATGTGCAGGCGGTTTGCCGTAGGTGGCCGGAAGCGGTTTGCCGCCCTTGTTTCCCCAGCCGCCGTGGGTGCCCACTTCGATGCGGGCTAATTTGCCGATGCGCCCGTTGCGCACGAGTTCGATGGCGCGGTAGAAGTTGCCGCGGGAGCGTTGCCAGCTTCCAGTCTGCCAGACGCGTCCGTGTTGTTTGACGGCGCTCACGATGGCGCGACCTTCGGCCAGCGTGTGTGCGAGCGGCTTTTCTCCGTAGATGTCAAGCCCGGCGCGGGCGGCGGTTACGCCCATGATGCCGTGCCAGTGGTCGGGAGCGCCGATCACGACGGCATCGAGATTTGCTTTTGCAAACATTTCGCGGAAGTCCTTGTAGCCGACGGCTCCTTTACCGTTGTCGCGTTTTTGCAGTTCGCGCAGCTTGTTTTGGACGCGTTCGCCGTCCACATCGCAAATGGCGACGCCTTGCACGCCGCGCTGATTGAGGCTGCCGACGAAGCCGTCATTCCACCCTTGCTGGAGCCCGATGACTCCGAGTGCGATGCGGTTACTCGGGGCGACTTCGCCGTCGCGCCCCAGAGCGCGTGCCGGGATGACCGCGGGGAAGGCGATGCCAGCGGCCAAAGCCATGCCGGCGTTTTGCAGGAAACGACGCCGTGACATCTGTCCGGCGGAAAGGGAATTTGGTGACTTATCCATGCCCACTGCAAACAGCGCGGCACGGAGAATGTTCCGGCGGATTATCCTCGCAGCTGGCGTGAAGCGGCGCCGGAATGGCCCTTGCCTACGGAAAAACAGGCGGCGGGAAGGAGCATTTATTTTTTTGGCATTTCCGTCATCCGGTTTTACCGCATGGTGTGCGGGGAAACCACTAACTGCATCTCCGATGAATGAATCCAAATCTGACTTTGGCGCACAGATGAAATCAAAGAGTGGGCTTCGCCGGATCTGGCTGGCCTTTACTTACTCCCGTGATGGTCTCGCCGAAGCGGTGCGCCACGAACACGCATTCCGGCAGGAGCTTTTTGTGATTGTGCCCATGCTGGGCGTGGCGGTCGCCCTGCCGGTCGGTTGGCGCGATACGGCCTTGCTCTGCGCCAGCCTGCTGGGCGTGCTCATTGTCGAGTTGCTCAATTCCGCGGTGGAATCTTGCATAGACTACATTTCGCTGGAGCGCCATCCACTTGCCAAACGCGCCAAAGACATGGGGAGCGCAGCGGTGGGGTTGTCCATTGTCGTCGCAGGTCTCGTCTGGGCGGCAGTGCTTTTTGAAAAGTGGCACGGGTGAGAAGTCGGGCAGCTTTGTCTGTTTTTTCCGTTTCCCGCGGTTTGTGGTATTTTTTAGGTTGAATTCAACCCGACGACTCCTAGGACGGAAGGCGTTCACGTCACACTTCCAAAAAAAACAAAGCACTGAATGGCCATCCCTCAGCACTTCGGATCAAATCGTCCGACCTACCCTCGCAGCAACAACAATAACCGCCACGGACAAAACAACAACCGTGGTCATCAGCAGGGGCCGCGTCGCAATGAGCGCATCAAGGCCCCCGAAGTCCGCGTCATCGGCCCCGACGGGCAACAGGTTGGCTTGATGCCCACCCGCGATGCGCTCCAACACGCCCGCGATGTCGGCCTTGACCTCGTCGAAGTGTCGGCCAATGCCCGCCCGCCTGTCTGCCGCATAGTGGACTACGGCAAATTCCAATACGAGGAATCCAAGCGGCAGAAAAAACAAAAGACTAGCACGACCAAGATGAAAGAGGTCAAAATGCGCCCGCGGTGCGACATCCACGACCTCATGATAAAGGTGAAGCGTGCAGAGAACTTTCTTTTCCAGGGGCACAAGATAAAGCTCGTTATGTCGTATCGTTCCCGGGAAATGGAACACCCCGAAGTGGGCCACGAATTGATGAATCGTGCGCTGGCGGAGTTGAAGCATATCGGCACGCCGGATTACACCCCGCGCCAGATGGGCCGCTCGATGTCCACCACGTTGACCCCGGTGCCGCAAAACAAGCGCAAGCTCATCCACAACCTTACCGCCGAGCCGATACTGGATGACGATGAGGACGAGGAAGACGATGACGATGCCGACGACGCGGGCGACTCCGACGACGCAGGCGATGCCGATAATGCGGATGACGCAGGTGACGCCGATGACGCAGGTGATGCCGGACGCTAACGGCATGCGCGTGGCGGTGGGCATGTCGAAGGCAAGAGTTTGCCGGAAGGGGAGTGGCGTGCTCGGTCACAGTGTTTTGACTGTGTTGCTGCTTTTATTCCCCGCGCTTTTGTTTTCCGCTACCGGGACTTTGTCTGCGCAGGGAGTGGTGAATGTCAGCGAGACCTTTAGGAAGTGGGGCTTTTGGCGCGAAGCGCCGCATGCCTCCGGCAGCATCCGCTGGAAAAATCGCTGGAGCAATATCGAGGTTACTTGCGATAAGAGCGTCATTACATTGAGCGGTGTGCGCGTCTGGCTCGGCGCGTCTGTCAGCGAAAGCGCCGGCTACTATTACGTGCGCCGTTTTGATTTTGACCGCACCTTTTTGCCCATAGTCGCGCCGCGGCACACGCCTGCCACCCCGGCGAAACGCGTGCGCCACGTTCTGCTCGATCCGGGGCACGGGGGCAAAGACGCAGGCGGGGAAAATGTCAAGCTGGGCATGAAGGAAAAGACGCTCACTCTCGATGTCGCACGCCGCCTGAAGCTCGCCCTGGAGCAACGCGGGCTGCGCGTGACGCTGACGCGCACTCAGGACGTAGAAGTCCCGATCGCTTCGCGGGCACCGCTGGCGAAACGCTATCAGGCCGATCTTTTCGTCAGCATCCACTTCAACTCCGCGTCTGGTGCCACGGCAAATGGTATCGAGAC